>JAUSJX010000051.1 GCA_030647435.1 Candidatus Rokuibacteriota bacterium | reverse complement strand
ATCCTTTCGATGGCTTCGTCGGTGGGCTTCAGAGTCTTGGTTTCCCTCCACCCTGCCACCCAAGTTACGGGGCTCTGGCTCTTACCCCGGCGGGACTGCCTCCCGCTGAACACGTCAGCTTTCTCTGGACGCACGGTTGATGACCAGCTCGAATCTGGTGGGCTCTTCTACAGGTAGGTCGCCTGGCCGGGCTCCATTCGCGATCTTGTCGACGTAGGCGCCGACATGGCGCGCGAGATCCGGCAGACTCGGGCCAAACTCCATGAGGCCGCCCCCTTCGACCCCCCGCCCCAGTTCGAAGACCGCAGGCAGCCGGGTGCGAGCCGCGAACTCGACGATCCGAGGCAAGTCGTTGCCCCGCATGGGGCCGAAGAGGACGATGAGCCCACCGGAACGCTCCCGGCCAATTGCCGCAAACGCCGAGTCGAAATCGTCGGAGCTTGAGACGCGGACGGACTGCACGGTCACCCCGCGACTCGGCGCCGCCATCTCGATCTGCTGAAAGCCGAGCGCCATCGATTTGAAGCTCGAGTTCCAGAGCACCGCCACGCGCGAGAGCTTCGGCACTGCCTCCTGGAGGAGCTGCACGCGCTTGGCGCTGATCTCGGCAGCGTTCACGCTCAGGCCAGTGATGTTGCCTCCGGGGTGCGCCAGACTGGCGACGATGCCAACGGCCACCGGATCGCCGACGCCGACCATCACGATCGGAATGGTCTTCGTGGCCTCCCGGGCGGCCAACGTCGGCGCCGTGCCCAAAGTGACCAGGACATCGACCTTGAGCCGTACGAGCTCGGCGGCGAGCTCAGGCAGCCGCTCCGGATTCCCCTGGGCGCTTCGGATTTCGAGTGTGTAGTTACGCCCCGGCTCGTACCAGTTCGCGCGCAGACCTTCCACCAGTGCGCGATCAACGGGATTCGAAACCGGATCGAACTTCGGGCTCACAACGTAAAGCAGCCCGATGCGCAGAACCTTGCCTGGCGGAGGCGCGGCCGTTGCCGACGGCGGTGCCGTGATGATGGCAAGCAGCACGGCCAGTACGAGTGCGAGCGGCCTAGTGGTCACAAGGTATCTCCTCCCGACATTGCGATAGAACACCGCGACCTTATGCGACGAGACAGTGAACGTCAAGCGCGCCGCGGGTTCCCGGATCGCGGACCCCACCAAAAGAACATCGGGCGCTCCCGATGCCCCAAGAGCGCCCGATCGTCAGAAGGAAGTCGGCTCCCTCCTAGGCGCCTGCGAACAGGCTCTTCTTGATGATGGCGTGGACGCCCCAATTGCCGTCCACCACCTGCGTCACGCCGAAGTCCACGGCGACGGACATCAGCGAGATCGCTTCGTCCTCGCTCAGGCCCTTGGTCGTCATCAGGAAGTGCCGCATCTTCCGGAACGCATCGCGCATCGCCAAGTCGATCGAGGATTTGCCGTAGATCTGGCTCTGCGCGTCTGGTCCGAGCTCCGCGAGGTAGTTCGCATAGCTGAACCCGTGCAGGACCCACTCGTCCTGGGTCTCCAGCAGCGGATAGTTGAGCCCCGCCAGTGCGGTACCCGTCAGGCTGTCGCGCTTGTGCACGATGAGCTGAAAGGTGCCGGTGAGCGAGCACTCGATGGCGGTGCCGCAGAGCTCGGAGTCGCCCTGCGAGGCGTGGGAGTCTCCAGCGGAGAGCAACGCCCCCTTGACCGCAACCGGATAGTACATCGTGGCCCCCTTGCCGATCCGCCAGTCGTCGATGTTGCCTCCGGTGTAGCTGGGCGGAATGGAGTCCACCATGTCGGCCTCGGCGGGTGCCAAGCCGAGCACGCCGAAGTGAGGCCGGACGGGCACTCGGATGTTCTTGAGCACGCCTGGGTTCTCTTGCACCGTGCGATGGTCGACCGGGACACCGGGGTAGTCGATGGTCTTGTGGACCACACCGAAGGGATCCGTCTGCGGCGTCCAGCGGAAGTTGTAGACCGCCTTCGCCCAGTTCCGCTCGCCGCTCGCATCGACTTCGTAGATGGTGATCACCTCGCGCGGCTTGGGATCCGTCAGGAGGTCCTTGTAATGGAAACCCCACCAGGCGGCGGCGTTGCTCCCGAAGCTCTTGCCCTTGTACTGCGGATTGGCGCACGGCCTCGGCCGGACGTCGATGATCCGGACCTCGAGGATGTCCCCAGGCTCCGCCTCGCGGACCGCGACCGGCCCCGTGCAGATGTGGACGCCGAGGCCTTCGCCCGCACCCCGACCGAAGAGCGTCGGCTTCATCGGGCCCGCTCCGCGGCGGTCCACGCCCTTGCGCTGCGTGTCCCAGTAGAAGACGCTCTCCGCGCCCGCATCGCCCTTCACCATTCGGTCGGCGTCGTCGTTGGCGTGATGCGTGAGCGCCTCGATCGTGACGAAGTCGCCGGAGCGCACCTCGACCTGGGGCTTGAGCAACTTGCTGAAATATCCCCAGTGCACCGTCTTGTCGGTCGCGGGAACGTAGTAGTGGTTCTTGGTTCCCGGCACCATCCCGGGCTGCGCCTGGGCCGTCGTCACCGACGAGAGTCCGGCCGCCGCGAACGACGCCGCCGCACCGCCGGCCGCCAAGGCCCCCTTCAGAAAGCCGCGGCGTCCTTCGTTCACCCGGTTGCCGGCACCATCACGTTCGCCGTCGCTCGGGGCACCCTCACCACTCCCACCGTGAGTCATACTCGCCATGGGTTCTCCCTTCTGTGCGTAACGCCTGTAATGAAGAGTTGTTGGGAATCGCCACAGCGTCGTTGCTGGCCTGTGCCCTACGGTGGGCAACTCTGCGATCCTTCGTGGAGTCGCGAGCTCAGGGAACCATACCAGAGCAGTCCGGGCTACTCAAGGACCCCGGCGGGCCCATTTTCACTCTGCCATCATCCTACGTGCTGCGCCCGTCGCCCGCTCGGCACGAATCGCACCTCGAGGCGCGCGCCCGCGGCCGCCGCGATCTTCGCGAGCGTTGCCACGGTGTACCCGCGATAGGTGCTCTGCTCCATGCGGGCGATCGCAGACTGGTGCGTCCCGATCTTCCTTGCGAGCTGGGCCTGGCTCAACTCGCCCTTTTCTCTGAGTTTGAGAATCTGATTCGCCAGCTGCAGACGCGTCAGCTCTCGCTGGAATCGTGCGTTCAGCTCGCGATTGCCTCGCAGCTCTTCGTGGATCTCGTCCATCAGTGTCTTGCGCTTCGCCATAGCAGCTCCTCCGTGTCTCGCCTGAATACAACCCCTTCGTTTACTCCGGCTTCCGTCCCTTCGCGACCTCCAAGTCCCGTGCCCGAATCTGCTCCGTCCGCTTGACGAAAGCGTGAAGCAGCAGGACCCTCCGCCCCGGCCGGAAGCAGTAGAGGATTCGGAACGGCCCTTCGGGGTGCGCGATCCGAATCTCAAAAAGCCCATCTCCCAACGCTCGCGATCTCGGCAACTGCAGCCGATTGCCCTCCGTCGCCAGCATATCGAGCGCCGCGTACACCTTTGCCTTCGCGGGCGCCGTGAGCCCATCGAGGAAGGCCTTGACGGGTCGGGTCCCGTGCGGGCCCCGATAGTCATCGACCCTCCACCGCGAACTCACGGGTCTATAATAACAAACATGTTATGCCCGTCAAGATGGTAATCCGCCGCCTGAAGCAAATCAGGCGCTCCGGAGAAACTCCGGAGCGCCTGATTTGCATGGTGAGCCGTGGAGGACTCGAACCTCCGACTCGCTGATTAAGAGTGACCCCCAAGGCATATCCACCGAGACCCACGACGATCTCAACCCCGATGATTCCGAGAGTGAGGGCTGAACGATGCTGCGGGTGGATCACCACGGCTCGGGATGGATTGGTAGCATCGCGGTAGCAGGTGTCCGCTATCATGGCGCTACCAGAAGGCTATCGGGTCCAGCGCAGAGCGCCGGTCTTCATGTAGATTCGGGATTGCGCCATGCGTACGCGATCTGCTCTCGGAGAATCTCGAGCGCTTCATCGGTCCCGTCCTTTCGTGTGATGGACCGTTGAATGCGCCAGCTTACTCTAGGTTCTGGCTGTCGTCGTTTTCGGGGGAGACGTCAGTCCACGGAACGATACGGCTGGCCCCGAGGTTCGGGGGTAGAATGCGCCCCGAGCCGGTCGACGCCGCGCCACCCTCATGAAGGAGCGTACCGATGCCGAGAGAAGCCGAGCTGGCTCCCCAAATCGAGCAGTTCATCCATGACAACCCGCAGGGCGTGCTGACCTCGTTCAGGCGGAACGGCCTGCCCCAGCTCAGCATTGTCACCGTGTACCCCCGAGAGGGCGGGGTGGGCATCTCCATCACGGAGACCCGGATGAAGTTCAAAAATCTGCTCCGCGACCCCCGCTGCTCGGTGCTGATCTCGCACGCCGATTGGTGGTCGGGGTTCTTGGTGTTCGAGGGCAAGGCGGAGCTCACCCACTCCGGCAACACCGACCCCGAGACACTCCGCAGGGCCCGCCGACACATCTTCAGCGCCACCACGCGCCGGCGCAGCGCGGACTGGGACGAGTACGACCGGATCACGGAGGCCGACAAGCGCGTCGCGATGGTCCTGCGGCCCGACCATGTGTACGGCACCGCCCTGGCCCGCATGCGTGAGGCGCTGAAGAAATAGAGGCGACCATGCGGGAACCAGAGGCCCTGATCAGCACCGAGCAACTCGCCGCCGCCGTCGGCCGGACCGACGTGAGGATCTACGACTGCACGACCTATCTCGAGCCGCCGCCACCCGGCACCGACGATCCATACGTGGTCGTCCCCGGCCTCAAGACGTTCGAGGAGGCGCACATCCCCGGTGCCGACTTCCTGGACCTGCAGGGCGAGTTCGCCGACGGGACGGCGCGGCTCCGCTTCATGATGCCGGCGCCGGCGCAGCTCGAGGCGGCGTTCGGCCGTCACGGCCTGGGGGCGGGCGTCCGCGTGGTGCTCTACAGCATCGGCACCCCGATGTGGGCGACGCGCTTCTGGTGGATGCTGAAGTCGCTCGGCTTCGACGCCGCGGCAGTTCTGGACGGAGGCGTCGACAAGTGGAAGGCCGAGGGGCGCCCGACGGAGGGCGGCCCGGCCAGGGGCTATCCACCCGCCCGCTTCGCCGCCCGTCCTCGCCCCGGCTTCTTCGTCGACAAGCGCGTCGTCCTCGCCGCCACCGACGATCCTGCGACGGTGGTGGTCAACGCGCTCGGACCGCAGTTCCACCGCGGCCTGGAGCCCAGTCGCTACGGCCGCCCCGGCCGGGTGCCGGGCAGCGTCAACATCCCCGCCGCGACGCTGCTGAACCCGGCGACGAAGGGCTTCGCGTCGCTCGCGGACGCCCAGGCCGCGTTCGCCGCGCAGGGCGTCACCCCGGACAAGCGCGTGATCGCCTACTGCGGTGGGGGCATCGCCGCCACCGTCGACCTGTTCGTCCTGCACCAGCTCGGCTACGACCACCTAACGCTGTACGACGCCTCGATGGGCGAGTGGGCGAGGGATCCGTCGCTGCCGATCGAGACCGACTGACGCCATGGCCGACCCGCTGAAGTCCGCGCTCGACCGGATGGAGCTGAACGAGCTGATGAATCGCTACGCCGCCAGCATCGACCTGCGCGACTGGACGCGGCTCCGGAGCGTGTTCGTCGACGGTGAGATCGAGGCGGACTTCACCAGCATGGGCGTGAAGCAGGTGTTCCGCGGCCCCGCCGAGGCGTGGGTCGACCTGGTGCGCCAGACGATCACCGGCTTCGACGCCACCCAGCACTTCTTCGCCAACCACTCCGCCGAGATCGACAGCGACCGGGCGGTGGACACGCGCTACATGCAGGCCCGCCACCAGCTCGGCGACGCCCACTACACCATCGGCGGCTACTACACCGGGCAGATGCTGCGCACGGCGGCCGGCTGGCGCGTGGCGCGCTACACGCTGACGGTCACGTTCACCGACGGCGAGCGGCGGCTGATGGGCATCGCGTACCGGAAATCGACGGCGCGCCGTCAAGTAGACACTTGAAAAGAGGAGGGTTCGCGATGGCCGACGTCACCCTGGCGCAGATGGCTGGACGGAGCTCGGTCGGGAGCCTTTTCGGCGACTGCGCACGGCGCTACCCGGATCGACCCGCGGTGGAGACGGCCGGACGTGCTCGCACCTACCGCGAGCTCAACGACCGCGTGAATCGCGCCGTGGCGATGCTGCGCGACTTCGAGGTCGCGCGGGGAGACCGGGTCGCCATCCTCTCGGAGAACCGACCCGAGTACCTCGAGCTCGAGCTGGCCTGCGCGAAGCTCGGAGCGATCCTGGCCTGTCAGAACTGGCGGCTCGCGCCGCCCGAGCTCCGGCACTGTATCCGGCTGGTCTCGCCGAAGCTGGTCGCCGTCTCCGAGCGCCACGCCGGGCTGCTCGCCCGGGCCGAGGTCGGCGCCATCGCCACCCTGCGGCTCGAGGCCGACTACGACGAGCGGCTCGCCAGGGCCGAGCCCCGCGAGCCCGAGATCGTGGCCGAGCCAGAGGACGGACTCCTCATCCTCTACACGAGCGGCACCACCGGGCTGCCGAAGGGGGCCGTGATCTCCCATCGAGCGGAGCTAGCTCGGTATCTCGTGTTCTATGCGGAGCTCGGCATGCGCCCCGACGACACGACCGTCGCCTGGGCTCCGTTCTTCCACATGGCGGCCACGGAGCCGGCCCTGGCGACGCTCGTCGTGGGCGGTAAGGTCATCGTGGTCGACGGCTTCCGACCCGACGAGATCGCGCTCCACGTCGGCCGCGAGCAGCTCGGACATCTCCTCCTCATGCCGGGCATGATCGAGCCGCTGATCGGCGAGATGAAACGGCACGCCGTCCGGCCGGCAGGGGTCCGGCTCTGCGGCGCCATGGCCGATCTGGTCCCCGCGCATCAGATCGCGGAGGTCACGGCACTCCTCGGCGCCCCCTACCTCAACTCGTTCGGCTCCACGGAGACGGGCATTCCGCCCGCCTCCGGAAACGTCATCGCGGTTGGCGAGGTGCCGGCGCGGCTGTCGAAGCGACAGAACGCCTTTTGCGAGATCCAGCTCGTCGACGGAGAGGACCGCGAGGTCCCGGTGGGCGCCCCGGGGGAGCTCGCCTTCCGGGGGCCGACGCTTTTCAGCGGCTACTGGAACGCCCCGGAAACCAACGCCACGGAGTTCCGTGGCGGCTGGTTCCACATGGGCGACATGTTCGTGCGAAATGCCGACGGTTCGCTGGATTTCGTGGACCGCCTCAAATACATGATCAAATCCGGCGGCGAGAACATCTACCCAGCCGAGATCGAGCGCGTCCTGCTTGCCGATCCGAGCGTGGCCGACGCCGTGGTCGTCCGCCGGCCCGATCCGACGTGGGGTGAAGTGCCGGTCGCGGTCGTCGCGCGCAAGGACGAGGCGCTCACGAGCGCGCGGCTGCTCGCCCGCTGTCGGGCCGAGCTCGCGGGCTACAAGCAGCCGAAGGACTTCGTGTTCGTGACACTCGCGGAGCTCCCCCGCAGCACGACTGGCAAGATCCAGCGCCACGAGGTCGAAGCCTGGTTGAGGAGCCGCGAGGCGGACAGAGCTCTCGAGAAATAGCGACGCCAGCAGTGTGCTGCCTGCAGGCACTCCCCCTTGATGGTTCGGCTCACAGCCCGAGCCCCACCAGCTGCTCGGTGGGCGGGCGAAATGCCGTGATGGGCCACTCCAGGGCTTCATCGATCTCGGCCAGCAACGCGGGCTTGTCGTCCGGGATCGGCCCGCGAACGTCGAGGAAGTTCGAGACATGGTCCGAGAACAACGTCGTGGGACCTTCGAGGGTCTCGATCAGCAGGCGGGTTTCTTGGAGCGCCTGGTGCGCCGTCAACAGGGTGAGCCCTCCGTCACGCCACCGGTCGTGCCAGGGCGTGCCGGGATGCGGCACGAAGGTCCGCAAGCGGACGAACGTCGGTGGCGCCTGATTGAGGACCTCGGCGCTGCCAAGGGCGTGCTCGCGCCACCGCTCGGCACCCGCCACGCCCACCATGAGGTAGACGGAGAGCTCGATTCCGGCGCGCATCACGTGACCGTAGGCCTCGACGGCAGCTTCCGGCGTCACGCCCTTCTTGATGGCGTCCAAGGTCGCCGCGTCGCCCGACTCCAGGCCCGAATGGATGCGCGTGATGCCCGCCGCTGCCACCCGGCGCCACTGCTCCAAGCTCTTCTTGACCAGGAACTTCGCCGAACCGTACATCGTGATGCGCTCGAGCTGCGGAAACCGGGACTTGGCCGCCTCGCCGATGGCCACCAGCTTCTCGGTGGGCAGAACGGCCGTGTTGCCGTCGGCCAGGAAAATGGTCCGGACCCGGTGCGGGCCATATCGCTGGAGGGCGATGTCGAGGTCTTCGATGACCTCTTCCAGCGGCCGCACCCGGAACCTGCGCTCCTTGTACATGCCACAGAACGCGCACTTGTTGTGCGGACACCCCAGGGTGGCCTGGAGGATGAGTGATCCAGCCTCACTCGGGGGTCGATACACGACGCCTTCGTAGCGCACGCTCGCCTCCCTCGGCCCGCACCCTCTCGTTCCACGGGGCGGATCAGCGTCCGACTCCACTCTGCTCGATCGTGCACCGACGATACCGGCCCGGTCAAGGGCGCGGCCCTTCTTTCGACGGGCGCGCCATGAACCATCGGATCGCGTGGCCCTCGGAAAGCCCGTGACCGCGCACGTCATAGGTCATGATGCGCCGGGATCGTGAGAGCGCGCGAACCTGCGGATCCCAGCTGCGCACTCCACAGGCGAAGCCGTGCGCGAGCACGAGCGGGGCTCCCGAGCCGGTCACCTCGTAGTAGAGGCGGACCCCATTGGCGGATGCGATGGGCATGGCGGGGCGAGAATGCTGTCTAATCACCTCAGGCCACAAGAGCCGTCTTCGGCTACTATCTGGCAGACGAAGAGCCCACGCATCGTGAGGATCCCACTCGCTCACATTCGAGGAGAGATGAGATGGAACAGCGGCGCCTTGGACGGACCGGGCATATGAGCAGCGTGGTGACATTCGGCGCCGCCGGCATCGGACGGGTACAGCAGGAGGTGGCGGACCGGGCGATCGCGGACGCCCTTGCTCACGGCGTCAATCATATCGACGTCGCGCCCCGCTACGGCGACGCGGAACTGCGGCTCAAGCCGTGGATGCCGAAAATCCGGAAGGACATCTTTCTCGGCTGCAAGACGATTGAGAGAACGCGCGAGGCCGCGAAGGCGGAGCTCGGCCGATCACTGGAGAGGCTGGGCACGGATCGGCTCGATCTCTATCAGCTCCACTCCGTGGGAAAGCCGGCCGATCTCGACGCCTGCACGGCCAAAGGCGGGGCGCTCGAAGCCCTCGTCGAGGCCCGGGAGAAGGGGCTGGCGCGTTGGCTCGGCATCACGGGGCACACGCACGATGCCCCGCGCACACACCTCGAGGCCCTCAGGCGCTTCGACTTCGACACCGTGATGTTCCCGTTGAATTTCGTGCTCTGGTCCATTCCCGAGTATCGGCGGAGCGTAGAGACCCTGCTGGAGGTCTGCGGGAGGCGGGACGTGGGTGTGCACATCATCAAGACCGTAGCCAAGGACCCGTGGGGAGGGCACACAAAGACCCATACCACGTGGTACGAGCCGTTCACCGAGGAAGCCATCATCGATAGGGCGGTGGCCTTTGTGCTGTCGAAGCCGGTGACGACGCTGTGCAGCGTGGGCGACGTCACGGTATTGCCGAAGGTGCTCGCGGCCGCGGACCGGTTCAGGCCCCTCAACCATGCCGAGGAGGAAGAGCTGCTGGCGACAGCGACCCAGTACCACTCGCCTTTCGTGGGCGAGTGGGCGTGAGCTGAGGCCGTCGGTCAGACTGGTCACCGTGCTACGGTCCCGACGAACTTCTGGAGGGAGCCCATGAGCCACGATCTCGTGATCCGAGGCGGGGCGCAACACTCGAGGACACCCAGCGGCGCGTCAGCGCACATACCCGATGGTGAGCTAGTCAACGTGGAGACCACAGATGGCAAGGCTACCGTCCATCACCAGCAAGGACCAGGTCCCTCCCAAAGACCACGCGATCGTGGACGGTATCGTCCAGAGCCGTGGCGCGTTGCAGGGGCCGTTCACGATGTTCCTCCACTGCCCGGAGCTGGCCGGCCGCCTCGCGCATCTGGGCGCCTTCGTCCGCTTCGAGGGCTCGCTCGACATGCGGGTGCGCGTGCTCGCGGCGATGACCGTGGCGCGGGAGCTCGACGCGGTCTACGTGTGGGGCGCGCAGACGGGGGGCGCCCGACGGCTCGGCGTGTCGGAGACCACCATCACGGCCATCCGCGAGAAGCACGCGCGCGGCATCCCGCCGGAGGACGCCCAGATCGTGGAGTTCACGCGCGAGCTCATCCGCAAGCATCGGGTTGACGACGCGACGTTCAAGGCGCTCCGGACACGGCTCGGCGATGACGGACTCATCC
>JAUSJX010000050.1 GCA_030647435.1 Candidatus Rokuibacteriota bacterium | reverse complement strand
CGCGGGTGCGCAGCTCGCGGGCCACGTGGTCGCGATCTACCGAAACGACCGCAGTTGGCTGCGGTAGCGTAGCGAGCTGCTGTTCCAGGTCCTTTCTGCGGGTCTCCTCAGCACGGAGCGCAGTGAGCAGGGCCTCAGGGGCCGCGTCACCTGGGCTCCCATGCGCGATGGCATCGGCAAGCCACTGCTCCCGACGCCTGGCCTCCGCGCTCCTCGCCTATCACCGAGAAGCCCAGGGCATCGCGCACAATGCCTCGAACCGCGTCCTCAACTGCGAGATCCGTCGCCGTCGTCACATCGCGCGCGCCTTTGGAGGTGATGTCTTCCGCGCCGACCCGGCGCCGAGCTAACTGGAGCGCTCGCTCAACTGCGTCAATAGCCACGAGGGTCTCGGGACGAAACCCGTCAGTGGACTGCGTCATCGCACGCACACCGCGAACCGGCGGGCCGGGCACGAAGAAGCTGGTCAATGGCGGGGCGCCATGGCGACTTAGGCGATCTCGACCAGCTCCAGCGCTTCGCGGCTCGGCCCCTCGATCATCACCGCGCGGGTGTCGCCGAGCTCGTAAGGCTCTCCGAGAAACGTGACACGCTCGCTCCGCAGTTTGGCGACCCAGGCGTCGAGATCGGCGACGCTGAGCGCGATGTGGTCGTACAGGTGCCCGCGCGAGCTCACGAGAGGCCGGTCGCTCTGACGCACGTACCACGGCAATGCCACGTCGCCGAACACGACCGCGGCCGACGGCGCGCGGAACATCCCGTCCCGGTCGAGCGCCGGCCAGGTGCGATCGGGGCCGCGCGCCACCTTGCAGGTGGCTTCGGTCAGTGGCGTCTGACTGGTGCGCCCCGCGAAGACCGGCGCGTTGAGGTGCTTCTGGTACCAGAGCTGCGCGCAGAACGGATCGTCCTGGTACATGTGCACGTGGTTGAAGCGCTCGGCCGGATGGTTGCCGGCGTATTCCACGAGCGCATTGTCGGGACCCCGCATGTAGCCGAAGCCGCCCGTGCGGGTCGGCTGGACACCGATAACCTTGGCCTCCGCGATCTGCGCCTTCGTCAAGCCGGGCGTGCGGCCGGCGCTCGGCCAGGTGTCGCTACTCATGAACACCGACCCGCCTTCATCCGTGGTGTAGAGAGGCAAGAGCGTGACGTCCGGTCGGCTCTTGTACGATTCGAGGCTCGCGCGCGCGTCCGTGGCATGCCAGCCGAAATGCCAGATCGCGCTCTGCGGCGACGTCGCGGGCGCGGTGGCGACCCGGCTGAACAGGACCAGGACGTCGTTCGGTGCCGCGAGCGCCGGCAGGCCGCCCCAGCTCGCCTTCGCGGAGGTCGGAAACTGCCGGACATAGAAGTCGATCGCGGCATCGGGATCGACGGAGTTCAGGTGGAGGTGATGGAAACCCGGAGCCGGAAGCATTGCTTATCCCTCTCTCTTTTCTTGCGTCGCGGCCTGTCGCACGAGCTCCTCCAGCGCCTCGTACGGCTGCGCGCCGACGACGCCGGAGCGACCGGCGACGAACGTCGGCACGCCCGTGACGCCGTACCGGCGCGAGAGCTCCCAGTCCGCGTCGACGGCGGCCTTGAAGGTCCGCGTCTCCAGCGCCTCGCGCGCGCCGTCGACCGACAGGCCCACCCGCTCCACGATGTCCAGGAGCACCGCGGGCTGGGAGATGTCGCGCGCGTCCACGAAGTAGGCGCGGAACAGCGCGTCGTGGATGGCTTCGCCACCCGACTGCGTATCCGCCCACTTGCCCAGCTCCTGGGCCAGGCGGCTGTTGTACGTCATGGTCCGCTCCCCGTAGGGGAGACCCTCGGCGTCCATGCGCGCCTTCATCTGCGCGTGCATGGCCTTCCGGTCCACCTTGCGCCCCGCGAACAGATCGTCCAGCGAGCGGCCTTCCGCCGGCGTGTCCGGGTGCAGTGGAAAATGCACCCACTCGACCTGCACGTGGTGCTCGGCCTTGAGCTTCTCAATACGCACGGTACTGAGATAGCACCAGGGTCACACGTAGTCGGAGAAGATCCTCATTATCACTGGTTCGGCCATGACGCCTCCTGTCTTCAGCGTACCTTGACGAGCTTTTGTAAGCTTTGCAGCCCGGGCGGGTGGGGCCGGCCCGTGAAGCGATTGCCCCAGTTGGTGAACGATACCTCGCCGACGTAGATATCGCCGCGCGAGTCGACGGCGAGACCGTGCGGTGAGATGAACTGGCCGAGCTCGAGCCCGGCCGGGCGCTGGCCCAGCCGCGCCAGTATCTCGCCCTTGCCATTGTAGATGCTGATCCGCGACCCGATGTTGGCCCGCTTTGGCTCTAGGAGTACGTTTCGAGGACCTACTTTTTCTCTTGGGCGACGGCCGCTTCAGCGGCCTGGAAGCCGATTTTGCTGTGGGTGCCGTCACAGAACGGCTTGGTGACCGACGCACCGCAGCGGCACAGCGCGAACCGGGGCCCCCGCCCGCTCGTGTCGATCTTGTTGCCGTTAACATCTACTAACTCGACCTCGCCTTCCACCAGATACGGGCCGTTGGGCCTGATGCTGATCTTGACGGCCATCGACGCACCTCCTCACAAGGTTTGAAGTTCGCCACACCATAGCACAGAGGTCACGGCCCGGCGCGGATCCGTGGGCGATTCACCCACATGAACGCCCCAGCCTGTGGGACCGTCCGAGATGAGCGAGCGGAAGCGTCGGGCGCGGGGTGGTGGGGTTCGATGCGCGCGCGCGCGTTTCGTACGTAGTTCGTGCACAGAGGATACGAAGAGGGCCAGCGGCTAACGTTCTCTCAGCCCTCGTCGTGATTCGGCTTCGGTTGGTTGCGGGCCCCCGCGACCAGCTAGGTCAAGGGGTTAGGGAATTCTCCCTAACCCCTTCTGCTATTTTGTTCGCCGTCAGTCTCAGCGGACCGCAGCGATCGCCGAACCGCCCGCCGCGGCAAAGGCGACGACGAGCCACGGCGGCATTGCCCAGAGAGTGAGCAAGCCGAAGGCGGCCAAGGCGAGGGCGAAGTCGGCGGGTGCATGGATCGCGCTCGTCCAGACCGGATGATACAGGGCGGCGAGGAGCAAGCCGACAACCGCGGCGTTGATCCCGCGAAGCGCCGCCTGGAACGCGGCCCGGGTGCGGAGGACGTCCCAGAACGGTAGAGCGCCCACGACCAGCAGGAAGGATGGGAGGAAGATCGCGATCAGGGCAAGTGCCGCTCCAGCCCAGCCGTTCGGCCGAGATTGCATGACCGCGCCCAGGTACGCCGCGAATGTGAAGAGCGGACCTGGCACCGCCTGGGCCGCGCCGTATCCGGCAAGGAACTGTTCGTTCGACACCCATCCCGGCGGCACGACTTCCGCGTGGAGCAGGGGCAGCACGACGTGCCCCCCGCCGAAGACCAGCGAGCCCGCTCGGTAGAAACTGTCGAAGACGGCAAGCGGGGGAAAGGGCGCCAGATAGCGGAGCACGGGCAGGGCCACGAGTAGCGCGAAGAACATGATCAGCGCGCCGATCCCCAGTGGGCGCCCGAAGGGGACTCTCACGTGGGGGGCGCCCATCCCACCGGATCCCGGGAGCAGGCGCAACCCGACGATTCCCGCCAGCGCGATCACCAACACCTGTCCACCCGCTGCTGGCCAGGCCGATACGGCCAGCGCGGCCAGAATGGCCATCGTCGCGCGCTCGCGGTCGGGGCACAGCGACCGGGCCATTCCCCAAACCGCCTGGGCCACGACGGCGACCGCAGCGACCTTCAGGCCATGAAGCCACCCAGCCTGGGAGAGATCCATTCCTCGAATGCCGAGGCCAAAGAGCACAAGCGCGATGGCCGACGGAAGCGTGAAGCCAATCCAGGCGGCCAGCCCACCGAGCAGTCCGGCGCGAAAGATCCCGAGGGCGATGCCGACCTGGCTGCTCGCGGGGCCCGGCAAGAACTGACAGAGCGCCACAAGATCACCGTAGGTCTGGTCGTCCACCCACCGGCGGCGCACGACATACTCATTCCGGAAGTACCCGAGGTGGGCCACCGGACCGCCGAAAGACGTGAGCCCCAGCCGTGTCGCTGCCGCGAGCACCTCGAGGGCGCCGTGCCAGCGGCCTGCCGCGCGTAACTCCGTACCCGCGGGTCCCTCCGTGGGGTCTTGAGGCGGCCCCATGCTATGATGCGACTCTCTTCTTCGCACGTGCCTTCCGCCTCGACGGACGCTCACTCGGCGATCTGACTGGCCCGCCAGCCCGCGAAGAGTCGTCTCGCTGTTCCACGACTTCCCGGACAAGCTCAACGATCTGGCGTCGGCTTTGATCGAGGGCGTGGCGCCCCGACCTCGTGGCTGAGTAGTATTTCCGCATCTTGCCCCCTACGACCTGATCCTTCCGGACCAGATATCCAGCTTCTGTCAAGCTGTGCAGGATGGGATACACGGTGCCGGGACTCAATCGGTAGCCGTGACACCGCAGCTCCTCGATGAGCGAAAGACCGTAGAGCGGCTCTTGCGCCGCATGATGAAGAATATGGATCTTGATGAAGCCGAGGAAGAATCCCCGCAGCATTTCGTGACTCGAGAGTGTATTTCCAAGGGTCGATATCGTCAAGCGATAATATTGCTCGTCGTGAGTGTCCAGTGCACACCGAATGCTGGGGGAAGATGCTCGAGCTCAAGCGCCCCTGGAGCGATGGGACAGCCTAGCTGCTCTTCGGGCCGGTGGAGTTCCTGGAGAAGCTGGCGGCCTTGACGCCGCGGCCCGCGATCAACCTGGGGCTCTCTCACGGGGTGCTGGCCCCCCGCGCGCGCTGGCGTCCGGCCGTCGTCGCCTATCGCTGCACGGAGCGTGACCGGGCGGCGGATCCCCGCACGGGGGGCGCGGGCGCACCCAGGCCCCGCTCCTGGACGTGGGCTCTGCTGATGCGCCGGGCCGTCGACCTGGACGTCCTGCGCTGTCCGCGCTGCGCCGGGCGGATGCAGCTGATCGCCACGATCGACGACCCCGCCGTGATTCAGCGGATCCTCGCTCATCTCGGGCTGCCCGGTGCGCGGGAGGATCCACGGTCCCCGTTGCCCCTGACTGCGGCAGGCGCCGAGCAGCCGGCACTTCCCGGCGTGACTGTCTAGACGGTGCCGTGGGTCCGGGCAGCCGCGGACGTCTGCCCTGCTGGTGCCTGATGGTCCCGTGGAGGGCGCCCACCCTGTGATTCAAGACCCCGATTTGACCGCTGATCCCCGCTCTGGCAGGATCGGCGCGAGGTGGGAGGAGGTTTATCCGCGCTGTGACAAGGCAGGCCCCGAGGGAGGACCCTCGGGCGAGGCGGGCCATGTCTGAGAACGGGTTTATGTTATCTACGCTCACTGGGTCGTCGTCAACATTCCGCCGGGCGTGACGGAGCTACCGCTCGACGCCGGCAACCCCGCGAGCGGCAAGCTACCGGCGGGCGCGCTGCAGGTGCGAACCGACTTCGGCCGGCCCAGCTATGGCGGGCCGTGCCCGCCGCCGGGCGACCATCCGCACCGCTACCTCTTCACCGTGTTCGCCGTGTCGATGGACACCCTGCCCGTCACGGCCGACACCTCGGCCGCGGTCGTGAGCTTCTACCTGAACTTCAACACGCTGACCAAGGCGTCGTTGATGGGCCTGTTCAAGCGCTGAAGCGACGGTGGCGGCACGCGGCGAGATCGAGACCTACGCGCACGAGGGCCGCCTCCACACCGACCAGCGCCGCCGAGAGCACACGCGCGAGCACGCCGCGTTGTTGGGACCGCGCCCACCCACGTCAATGTCGCGGATCGGATACTGCCCGGGAGCGAGCGCGAGCGCGCCGGGACGGCGACGGCAGCCCGTGACGCCCTCGCGCCGCCGTCAGTGGCTCAGGATCTTGCTGAGGAAGAGCCGCGCGCGGTCGCTCGCGGGATGCTCGAAGAACCGGGCCGGGGGCGCCTCTTCGACGATGCGCCCCTCGTCCATGAACGCGATGTGGCTGGCCACGCGCTTCGCGAATCCCATCTCGTGCGTGACGACCACCATCGTCATGCCTTCCCGCGCGAGCCCGACCATGACGTCGAGCACCTCGTTGATCATCTCGGGGTCGAGGGCGGACGTCGGCTCGTCGAAGAGCATGATCTTGGGCTGCATCGCCAGCGCGCGGGCGATCGCCACCCGTTGCTGCTGACCGCCGGAGAGCTGGGACGGGTAGGCGGTTTCCTTTTCCGGGATGCCGACCTTGGCGAGCAGATCGCGCGCGATCTTCGCCGCGTGCGCGGCGGGCAGCCGCCGGACGTTCCGCGGCGCCAGTGTGATGTTGTCGAGCGCCGACATGTGCGGGTAGAGGTTGAACTGCTGGAACACCATGCCGATCTCGGCGCGGAACCGCGGGACGTCCAGGTGCCGGTCGAGCAGGCGATGGCCGTCGACCACGATCTCCCCCGACTGGACGGACTCAAGGCGATTGATGCAGCGGATGAGCGTGCTCTTGCCGGAGCCGCTCGGCCCGCAGATCACGACGACCTCGCCGGCCGCGATCTCTAGATCGATGTCCTTCAGGACGTGGAAGGCCCCGAACCACTTGTTGACTCCCTTGAAGCTGATCATCGCGCGGGTCGTCATCGAGAGACCGCCATGGTCGCGAGCGTGGCCCGCGGGTGATCGGGCCCGCCGAGACGGCGCTCGAGCGACCGGGAGAGCGACGTGAGCGGAAAGCAGATGAGGAAATACATCACGAGCACGACGAAGTAGAGCTCGAAGGTCCTGAACGTCCGCTCGATCGTCTCTTGCGCCGCCCGCGTCAGCTCGAAGACGCCGATGATCGCGGCGATCGACGTGTCCTTGATCAGGATGGTGCAGAGGCCGACGAACGGCGGCAGCATGCGCCGCAGCGCCTGCGGCAGGATGATGGACCGCATCGCCTGCGCGTACGTGAGGCCGGTCGACACCCCCGCCTCGAGCTGGCCGCGCGGGATCGATTCGATCGCGCCGCGGATGACCTCGGCGAGATTCGCGCCCATCCACAGCGTCATCGCGAGCACCGCGGACAGAAAGACCGGGGTCTGGACGCCGAGCGCCGGCAGCCCGAAGAAGATGAAGAACATCTGGAGCAGGAGCGGCACCGAGCGCACGCCTTCCACCACGCCCGTCATGAACCGCTGGAGCGCGATCACGGGAAAGACCCGCAGGAGGCCCCACGTCAGACCGAGCACGGTGCCGGTCACGAGGACCGTGCCCGACAGCAGGAGCGTCGCCCGCACGCCCTCGAGCAGGTAGGGAAGACTCTGGAGGATGACCTGCCAGCGCATGTCAGGCGAGGGACTTCTGTAGGCGATGCTCCACGAGCGCGAGGCCCCGCGAGAGCAGGAGAATGATGACCATGTAGTAGACGACGGCGGCGCCGTAGACTTCGAACGAGCGGAAGTTGTTGAACGAGATGTCGTTGGCGACGAACATCAGCTCCACCATCCCGATGGCGGAGACGAGCGAGGAGTTCTTCACCAGCGAGACGAGGTTGTTGCCGAGCGCGGGGAAGGAGATCCGCAACGCCTGCGGGACGATGACGTGCCGCGCCTCCTGCCAGACGGTCAGGCCCGTGGACCGCGCCGCCTCGCGCTGGCCGCGCGGCACCGCCTCTAGACCGGCGCGGAAGACTTCCGCGTTGTAGGCCGCGCTGTACAGCGTCAGCGCCAGGAGTCCCGAGGCGAAGGCCGGCAGCTTCACGAGGACGAGCGGCAGGCCGAAGTAGATGAAGAAGATCTGAATCAGGAGCGGCGTGTTTCTGAAGATCTCGACGTAGACGCTGACGGCCCACCGGCCGACGCGAAGGGATCCCTGCGATGTCAGGGCGAGGGCGAGCCCGACGACCAGGCCGAGCAGCATGGCCAAGAAGGAGATGCCGATGGTGAGCGCCGCCCCCTCCGTGAGATAAGGCAGCGCCTTCCAGACCTCGACGAAGTGGAACTCGTAGGCCTTCACCGGCGACGCGCTCCCGGCATGCCGTGCGGTCTTACGGCTTCACGAGGCTCGCTTCGAACTCCGTGAGGTGCTTCTTCCAGATGCGCTCGTACGTGCCGTCCGCGCGCATCCGCTTGAGCTGCGTGTTCACCCAATTGATGAACTCCACGTCGCCCTTCCTGACCGCGATGCCGTACCCGCGCGGGTAGAACGGCTTGCCGGCGGCCCGCATGTCAGGATTCTCCTTGGCGAGCTTCAGGATGAGGATGTCGTCCTGGACGAACGCGTCGGCGTGGCCGGCCTTCACGGCCAGCACGGCCTCCGTGACCTTGCCGTACTTCAGCCGCGTGGCCTGCGGCGCCAGCTCGGCGAGGTCGGCGTCGGTGATGGCGCCCTGGATGATCGCCGCCTTCTTGCCGTTGAGGTCCTTCACGTCGTTGATGGGGCTCGCCTTGGGGACGAGGATCAGGGCGCCGGACAGGAAGTAGGGCTCGGAGAATTCGACCACCTTCTTGCGCTCGTCGTTGATGGTGACGGTGGCGACGATGATGTCGATCTTCCCCGACTGGAGATACGGGATGCGGTTGCCGGAGGTGACGGACACGAGCTCGACCTTGCTGGGGTTGCCGAGCATCGCCTTGCCCAGCTCGTAGGCGACGTCGATGTCGAACCCGGTGTTCTTGCCCGAGGCGTCGACGGAGCCGAAGGGCGGGAAATCGGTCTTCACGCCCACGATCATCTTGTCGCGCTTCTTGATTTCTCCGAGCGTGGACTGCGTCTCGCCGGCGGGCGGCAGCAGCAGCGCGCCGGCGAGGGCGACGAGGGCGGCAAGAGCGGGGACCCGCGAGAACCACCGGCAATCGGTCGGCATGGTCGGCCTCCTCAGCTATCCGATGAGACGTTCGTTCTGGAGATCGGTGAGCGCCTGATCGAAGGCCGTCACGGTCCGCTCGACATCCGAGCCGGTGTGCGCCGATGACAGGAGTCCGGACTGGCGCATGGTGTCGACACCGTTGAGCAGCATGGCCATGCGGAAGGCGTGCACGGTCTCCGTCTTCGCGCCCTTGAGGATCGCGGCATCCACGGCGAACGCGTCGAACTGCTTGGCCGACGCCACCACGCCGTGATGATCCAGGCAGAGGTGGAAGCTCGACACGTCGCCGTAGGCGGCCATCGGCAGTCCGTGCCGATCGATGGTCGCGTTGAGCGCCTCCCGCAGCGCAGCTCCGCGGGCGGCCGCCTGCGCGATGGCGGTGCCGTCGGCGATGGCCTCAAGGGTCGCGATGCCGGCGGCGGCCACGATGGGGCTGGCGCTGAAGGTCCCGCGGTGAGCGACGCGACGGTACCGGTTCCGCTCGGCGTCCGCGGTGTACGCCAGTTGGCCCATGATGTCGGCGCGTCCGGCGACGGCGCCGGCCGTGAGGCCACCGGAGACGATCTTGCCGAACGCGGCCAGCTCCGGCGTGACGCCGTAGTACTGCTGCGCGCCGCCGACGGCGTACCGGAACCCCGTCACGACCTCGTCGAAGATCAGCGGGATCCGGCGCTCGGTCGTCATCTGGCGCACCTGCTTGACGAACGCGGGACGGATCGGGATCGTGCCGAACGACGCGCCCGACGGCTCCAAGATCACGCCGGCGATATCGTCACGGGCCAGGAGCGCGGCGAACGCGTCGGCATCTCCCTGCGGGCACAGCAACACCTCCTGCGGCGTCATCTCCGGGAGCCCGATCGTCGGCGGCGTGTCGAAGGGAAGGTCGACGCCGAGCATGAGCGTGTCGTGCCAGCCGTGGAAGTGGCCGGCGAACTTCACGATCTTGCTGCGGCCGGTGAAGGCGCGCGCCAGGCGCGTCGCCAGGTGGACCGCCTCCGATCCCGAATTGGTGAACCGGACCTGGTCCGCACAGGGCACGAGGCGGCAGACCAGCTCGGCCCACTGCACTTCGAATTCATGACAGCCGCCGTAGTGCAGGCCCAGCTCGGCGTGGTCGCGCAGTGCCTTGACGACGGCGGGATATCCGTGGCCCAGGATCAGCGCGCCGTGCCCCATCCAGTAGTCGATGTACTCGCGCCCGTCGACGTCCCACTTCCTCGAGCCGAGGGCTCGCGAGAAGTACGGCGGGAACGGCCGCATGAACCGGCCGTCGTGGGTGATGCCGCCGGGGATCACCGCTTGCGCGCGAGCGGAGAGCTTCTCGGAGCTCGCGAATTGCCGCTCGAAACGACTGCGCAGACTCATGACGGATTCTCCCTCTGGATGATGGACGGGCTCGGCGACGGGGATGATACCACGCTCGCGGAACCGAAGGAAGTCCGTCACCA
Source organism: Candidatus Rokuibacteriota bacterium (assembly GCA_030647435.1). Lineage (NCBI taxonomy): Bacteria > Candidatus Rokuibacteriota > Candidatus Rokuibacteriota bacterium. Next base: position 1,761 of record JAUSJX010000050.1, on the reverse strand, counting down.
CCTCAGCCCATAGGAAACATTAACGCCAGTTCGCATCACGCGGCCCCATGCAGCGGGCATCCAGGACCCTCTGACAGACCCCAGCGTCGTCGAGCCGCCGGCCCCGGAGCTGTCCGTCTTCAGCGCCTTTGGGACTTAGTGAGGCTGCGCGAAACCGATAGGTCGCCAGTCAGCTCGCCCCGGGTGCCCTGCATGGCTGCGGCTCGATTGTAGCGAACCCGCTGGGCCAGGGTCCGGCTCTTTTGGGCCGGCGGAGCGTAGATAGCATGGCTCTTCCGGGTTCTGTGTGGGTGACCCCAAGCTGTAGCGATCAACGGTTCTGCGTGTCCCGGGGCCGGCAGGCGGTCAGCTGTCTGCGGCGGTCGGCGGCGGCCCCGGCCTGTACTGACGCGGGGAAACGAGCACGGCGACGTGACCATGAGTGCGGCGGCTCCAAGGGGCTGGCGCTAGACGAGCGCCTCAACACTAGAGAAATCAGGGGCTCGGAACGATGAGCCCGACCACAACAGGTAGGACCGACCCACACGAAACCCGGAAGAGCCGATAGCATAAAACCCATTGTCAGTCATGGCCCGCCTCGCCCGAGGGTCCTCCCTCGGGCCCTACCTTGTCAGTAGCCGATGCGCCACACCTTCCCCGCCTGCTGCACCTCGGCGCCGAGCGGCGCAGCAAGGAGCACCGCACCCGTGCCAGCCAGAAACGTGCGACGGTCTATCACTCGGTCCTCTCGCAGGTTGTCTGCGGATCGTGGACTATAGGGGCGTGGGGCAACCAGATCGGGTCCTGTGACAAGGCAGGCCCCGAGGGAGGACCCTCGGGCGAGGCGGGCCATGTCTGAGAACGGGTTTATGTTATCTACGCTCCCAGCACGGCCACCTGCTGCATGCGCGTGTGCAGGTCGCATCCCACGAATGTCATGGCGTCGGCCCCCTTTCTGGGAGCGCTGTCGCCCATGGCGAGCATAGCAACAGCGCGAGACCGTTCTCATGACATCAGTGAGGCCACACGTGGGTTCATGTGATTTCAAGACCTGATCCCCAAGGCGCTTACTGCTCCTCGAGTTGGTCTCGCAGAGCCCGAAGGACGTCGATGTAGCTGACGATGCCCACCACGGCCCGAGTGTCCGGATCGATCACCGGGAGCGCGCCGACCCTGGACTCGACCAAGAGATCTATGACATCGCTCAGCTCGGTCTCCGGCTGCACAAAAATCACGTCCGTGCTCATGAGGCCGGCGATGGGCGTGCCGAGATCCTGGCCGGCCGCGCCCGCGCCTTCTGCCATGAGCAGGCTGGCGATATCCACGCGGGCGAGATCACGATCGCTCAGCATGCCGACGAGCGCGCCGTCCTGGATGACCGGCACATGGCGGATCTCCAGCTCTCGCATCAGATCCCAGGCCTCAGCGAGGCTGGCCTGGGCGGTCAATGTCGCGGGATTCTCAGTCATCAACTCGCGTGCCGTCACGAGATCCTCCTTGAGCTTCCGGGATTCTTCCATCCATCGTCTCGATCGCAGTCGGCTTCCATCCCCACACGCCGCCCGGACTCGGGCGAAGGCCCTGCGAAACGCAGGCGCCTACTGCGGCACCAGGGCCCAGAGGGGGTCGAGGTTCTTCGGATCGGGCTTGAGGAGGCCGACGCCGGGGGCGTTGACCAGCTCGACGATCTTGTCGTTGAAGGGCGTCTTGACGCCGACCTGCCTGCCCTGCTCCGAGACGTAGCCGTTGAGATAGTTGATCTCGGTGCGGCGCCCCTTCATC
>JAUSJX010000049.1 GCA_030647435.1 Candidatus Rokuibacteriota bacterium | reverse complement strand
CAGATAGTCGGGGGAGCCGCAGCCGTAGGCGAGGCGACCACACAGATAGTCGGGGGAGCCGCAGCCGTAGGCGAGGCGACCACACAGATAGTCGGGGGAGCCGCAGCCGCAGGCGAGGCGACCACCTCAATAGAAGGGGGATGATGAGTCCTATGGACCGATACGGTTACTGGAACAAGATCCTGCACGTGAACCTGGGCGAGCGGCGCACGTGGATCGAGGAGCCCGGCGACAGCTTCTTCCGGCGCTATGCCGGCGGGCGCGAGCTGATCGGCCACTATCTCCTTAAATATGTCCCGAAGGGCGCCGACCCGCTGGGCCCCGACAATATCCTGGTCATCGCCCCGGGCGTCATCACGGGCGCTCCCGTGCCCGGGGCGGGACGTCACAGCGTCGGCGCCAAGTCGCCGCTCACGGGCGGGTTCGGCGAATCCGAGTCCGGCGGCTACTGGGGGGCCGAGCTGAAGCGCGCGGGATGGGACGCGATCGTCTTCCACGGCGTCTCGCCCACGCCCGTCTATCTCTGGATCAACGACGGCGCGGTCGAGATCCGCGACGCCGGGCACCTCTGGGGACGCATCACCGGCGAGGTGGAGGAGGCTATCCATGCCGAGCTCGGCGATCCGCGCATCCGGATCGCCCAGATCGGCCCGGCCGGCGAGAACCTCGTGCGCTTCGCCTGCATCGCCAATGACCTCAACGAAGTAGCGGGGCGCACGGGGATGGGCGCCGTCATGGGCTCGAAGCGGCTCAAGGCCATCGCCGTCCGCGGCAAGATCCCCGTGAAGATCGCCGACCAGCCGGCGCTGCTCGGAGTCGCCAAGTGGGTTTCGGGCACCATGAACGAGAAGCACCGCGCCTTCCACGACTTCGGCACGGGCGCCGCCATGCAGGGCAAGAGCCTCGAGGGCGGCATGCCCGTCCTCAACTACCGCATGGGCGCCTCCGAGACGGTGGGCAAGGTCGACGCCATCGCCGTGCGCGACCAGGTGCGCGTCAGGATGGCGGCCTGCTACGCGTGCTCGGTGCGCTGCAAGAAAGTCGTTCACATCGAGGAGAAGGAAGAGACCGCCCGCGAGGCGTCGGAGACGCTCTACAAGGGGCGCGCGAAGGTCGCGTTCGATCCTCTCGGCCGGTACCGCGTCGACCCGCGCTACGGCGGGCCCGAGTACGAATCGCTCGCCGCCCTGGGCGTCAACCTCGGGCTCGACGACCTGATCGCCATCTGCAAGTCCAACGAAATGTGCAACTACCTCGGGATGGACACGGTGTCGCTGGGCGCCACGCTCGCGTGGGCGATGGAGTGCTTCGAGAAGGGCGTCCTGACGCTCGACGACACGGGCGGCGTGCCGCTCCGCTTCCACGACGCCGATGGTGTAGTCAAGCTGGTCGAGATGATCGCCTATCGCCGGGGCGTCGGCGATCTCCTGGCCGAGGGGTCGCAGCGCGCCGCCCAGCGGCTCGGCCGCGGCTCCGAGGCCTTCCTCACCACGGTGAAGGGCATGGAGATGGCGATGCACGACCCGCGGCACATGCCGGTGATGCGCGCGTCATACCTGCTCGCGCCGACGGGCGGGGACCACATGCGCCAGACGGGCAACCGCAACGGCCTGCGGAACCAGATCGGGCTCTGCCACTTCCTCGCCTACGAGGACGACCAGTCGCTGACGATACTCAAGGCCGTCACGGGCTGGGATATCACCCCCGAGGAGATGGTGACGACGGCCCACCGGGGACTGACGCTTGCCAGGCTCTTCAACCTGCGCGAGGGGTTCGGGCGCGCCGACGACCGGCTGCCGGTGCGGTTCACCGATCCCCTGCCCAAGCACGCCGGATTCAGCTCCGAGCAGCAGGACAAGATCGTCACCGACTACTACGTCGAGCAGGGTTGGGATGCGGTCACGGGCGTGCCCACGGCGGAGACCATCCGCGCGCTCGAGATCGAAGAGGACGCCGCCCGCGCGGTCGAGCGCTAGCAGCCGCGCGAGGGCTCAGGGGAAGGCCCGGAAGGTCCCCAGCATGGACGCGCGCGCCGACGGTCCGGGCGGCGAAAAGGGTACGACCACCGGCGTGACCCCCTCGGCCGCGAAGGCGCCGAGCCGCTCGCGGCAGACGTCGGCCGGGCCCACCGCGCCGAGCCCATCCAGCACGCGCTCGGAGATTCCCTTGACCGCTCCCGCGCGATCGCCGGATTTCCACGCGGCGTTCACCACCTCCACCTCCTCCGCGAAGCCGCACTCCGCGAAGAAGCGCCCGTAGGCGCCGACGATGGCTTAGCCCGTGACGTCCCGGGCGTGCGCCGCGCGCGCGTCTTCTCTCGGGTCGGTGACGCACGTCCTCACGGACACGGAGACGTCGACCTCCGCCAGGCTCCGTCCGGCCCGCTTGGCCCCGGCTTCGACGTGGCGCAGCGATGCAGGCACGGCGGAAGGCGGAATCCAGTTGAGGAGGACGCCGTCGGCGACCTCACCCGCCAGCTCGCACATCCTGGGCCCGAGCGCC
>JAUSJX010000048.1 GCA_030647435.1 Candidatus Rokuibacteriota bacterium | reverse complement strand
CGAGCGCCGCTACCAGAGCCGTGTCGTCTCCCAGCTCATGCGCCGGGCCCAGGAACTCGGCTACACCCTCACCAAAACCGCGGACGTCTCACCCCCCGCCGGTTCACCCGCATGATGATGTTACTTGGAAGAGCAGGCTAGCGCATGGGAAGACTCGACGGCAGGGTTGCAGTGATCACCGGCGGTGCCAACGGCATCGGCCGCGACACCGTGCTGCGCTTCCTCGACGAGGGCGCGCACGTGGTCATCGCCGACCTGAACGTGCCCGGTGCCGAGGCCGTGCTGAAGGTCGCGGCGGAGAAGGGACAGCGGGATGCCATCCGCTTCGTGAGGACCGACGTCGCCCGCGAGGGGGACGTCGAGGCGATGGTCCGGTGCGCGGTCGATGCGTTCGGGCGCCTGGACTGCGTCTTCAACAACGCCGGGATCGGCGGCGCCTTCGGCCCGATCACCGAGACGCGGGTCGATGAGTGGGACTACACGCTGGCCGTGTTGCTCCGGGGCGTCTTCCTGGGTATGAAGCACGGCGCGCGCGCCATGAATGCGCAGGGCCAGGGTGGCTCGATCATCTCGACCTCCTCGATCGCCGGCTTCGCGGGCGGCGGCGGGGCCCACTGCTACTCGGCCGCGAAGGCGGCGATCATCAACCTGACGCGGAGCGTGGCCGTCGAGCTCGCGCCGCACCGGATTCGCGTCAACGCCATCGCCCCGGGCCCGCTGCTGACCGACCTGTTCCACAAGGGGAACCCGGCCGCCGCCGAGCAGGCGATCCTCGAGAAGCAGCCTTGGCCGGACGCCGGCCGCGGCACCGACGTCGCCGGCGTCGCGCTCTTCCTGGCGTCGTCGGACGCAGGCTTCATCACCGGCGAGACGATCGTGGTGGACGGGGGGCTCTTGGCGCGCGGCCCCGCCATCTTCGGCGCTGGCGCCGACAGTCCGCTCCTCAAGGCCGCCAGTCTCGACAAGGGCTCCACAGGAGAGCCCTCGGAGGTGCGCCGGATTGGACCCTGACCGATTGAGCGCGGAGGAGACACGCGGGCTGCTGCGGACGATGCTCCTGATCCGCCGCCTGGAGACGGCGTGGGCGGAGGCGTACTTCCGCGAGGAGATCGGCGGCATCCCGCCGGCGCTCTCCACGGGACAGGAGGCCGTGTCCGCAGGCGCGTGCGCGGCGCTCGAGCCGGGCGATTACGTGTTCACCACCCATCGCGGCCAGGCGCCCCAGGTCGCCCGGGGGCTCGACCCGAAGCGGATCATGGCCGAGCTCTACTGCCGGCGCACCGGCTACAACAAGGGCAAGTCGTACCACGTGACCGACGTGAGCCGCGGCGTCATCGGCATGGGGGGCATCGTCGCCGCCCAGGTGCCGGTGGCGGCGGGGATGGCGCTGGCGCAGAAGCTCCGGGGCACCGATCGCGTGAGCCTGGCCTTCTTCGGCGACGGGGCCTCCAACGAGGGCGCCGTCCACGAGAGCGCCAACCTGGCCGCCATGTGGACGCTGCCGCTCATCCTCCTCTGCGAGAATAACGGCTACTGCATCACGCAGCCCGTGGCCGCCGCCGTGAAGGCGGCATCGATCGCCATCCGTGCCGCGGGGTACGGCCTGCCCGGCGTGGTGGTTGACGGCAACGATCCGCTCGCCGTGCGCGACGCTGTCGCGGCGGCCGTGGCGCGGGCGCGCGCGGGTGGGGGCGCGACGCTCGTCGAGGCGAGGACGGTCCGTCTCGGCGGCCACCTCGCCCACGATCCGCAGGCCTATCGCGCCCCGGAGGAGATCGCGGCGGCGTGGGAGCAGTGCCCGATCGCGCGCTTCCGCGCGCGGCTGCTGGCCGAGGGGCTCCTCACCGCGGAGGCGTACGCGCGGATGGAGGCCGAGGCCGACCGCGAGACCGCGGTCGCCGTTGAGTTCGCGCGGCAGAGCCCGTTCCCCGATCCCCGCGAGGCATTCGAGGACCTCTGGGCATGAGGCGCATGTGAGCGCGTTCGACCGGCGGCTGTTCAGATCGGGCGGCCCGGTGCGCCCCGAGGAACGCGAGTGGCCGAGCTTCCGCGGCGCGATCAACGAGGCCATGCGCGAGGAGATGCGGCGCGACCCGGCGGTCTTCCAGATGGGCGAGGATATCGCGGGCGCCCCGCCCTACGGCGTCACCACCGGCCTCGCCGCCGAGTTCGGCACCGAGCGGGTCCGCGACACGCCCTGCTCGGAGGTGGCCGTCGTGGGCGCGGCGGTGGGCGCCGCGATCGGGGGCATGCGCCCCATCGTCGAGTTCCAGTTCGGCGACTTCCTTTCCGTCGCCGTCGACCAGCTCACCCATCAGGCCGCCATGCTGCGCTACCTCACCGGCGGCCAGGTCAAGGTCCCGCTCGTCATCCGGCTGCCGTGCGGCGGCGGCCAGGGCGCGGGGTCGCAGCACTCGCAGGCGCTCTACTCGTGGTTCGCCCACGTCCCGGGGATCAAGGTCGCGCTGCCGGCGACCTCCGCGGACGCCAAGGGACTGATGCTGTCGGCCATCCGCGACGACAACCCCGTTCTCTTCTTCGAGCACAAGATGCTCTACCGCACGCGCTGGCCGGTGCCGCCCGAGTTCAGGAGCCCTGACTACCTGATCCCCTTCGGCCGCGCGGCGGTGCGGCGGGCCGGCACCGACGTCACGGTCGTGGCGTCCCTGATCATGCTGCACCACGCGCTGGCCGCGGCCGAGGCGCTGGCGGCGGAAGGCGTCTCCGTCGAGGTCGTCGACCCGCGCACGCTCGTGCCGCTGGACGGCGAGACCATCGTCGACTCGGTGCGGAAGACCGGTCGCCTGCTCGTGGTAGACGAGGCTTATCTCACGTGCGGCATCCAGGCCGAGGTCATCGCGCTCGTGACCGAACGCGCCTTCGGGGCGCTCAGGGCGGCCCCGCGCCGCCTCGGCAATCCCGGCGTGCCGGTGCCCTTCGCGCCGCCGCTCGAGGCCGTGGTGCTGCCCGGCCCGACGGAGATCGCGGCGGCGATCCGCGACATGCTGGCGGGATGACACCGCGCGGGGCCTGTTCAGTCCACGCCGAGATCGGGTACTGCGGCGCGGCGAGCATGCGGTTGAACCGGCGCGGCGCGTCCGGTACGGCCGGGGAGGGCTGGTTCACCGAGCCGAGCAGCAGGCCCTCCCCGACGTGACCATCTAGGGGGTGCCGGAGGCCGGGGCAACCGCGGCCGTCTGCGCTGAGCCCGGCGGGAGCCCCGATGGACGGCTCCCGCCGTCTGTTTCGAGACGCCCGTTTGACCTTCCGCCCGCGCTCCGGCAGGATCGGCGCGACATGCCACGGTTCATCCGCGCTGTGACAAGGGCCGCCGTGTCCGAGAACCGGCTCCATGTTACTTAGGCGCTCCCCCCGCTGGGGGGCCGACGTCTCGGGTGCCCATCGGCGTCCGAAACTTTTCGCTTGCTTCTTACTTTCGAATATCCTTAAATACGGAATTGAGGAATCTATGGCCTCCACGGACGATCAGATCTACGTGCTGCACGCGAGCGTCTGCCAGATCCTGGCGAATCCCACGCGGCTGAAGGTCCTCAACGCGCTCAGGGAGCAAGAAATCGCCGTGGCGGACCTGGCCCGGCGCGTGGGGACCAGCATGTCGAACCTCTCCCAGCACTTGGCCATCCTCCGCCAGCGTGGCGTCGTTCTCACCCGGCGGGAGGGCGCCACCATCCACTACCGGATCGCCAACCCGAAGATCCTCCGCGCCTTCGACATCATGCGCGAGGTGCTCTTCGAGCAGATCGCCGAGGGCCGGCGGCTCGTCCGGGCGGCCGGCGCCGGAGCCCGGCGGAGCCGGACAGCAAGGTGACGGGGTGCAGCGCCTCCTGACGTTCGTCCTGTCCGCCGGCCCCTACTCGGGCCAGGCCGCATCCAGCGCGCTGACGCTCGCGAGCGCGGCGCTGGGCGCCGGCCACCGGGCGACCATCTTCGCCACCGCCGATGGGGTCTCCGGCTTCGTGACGGAGCAGAAGACCGCCGGCGTCTTCGACGTCGGCGCGGCCGCCGCCGCCTTTCTCTCCCGCGGGGGCGACGTCCACCTCTGAGGGTCCTGCCTGCGATTCAGGGGAATCGCCGAGGAGGATCTGCTGGCGGGGGCGACGATCGGAAGTCTCTCGCGTCTCATGGCGCTTCTTGGGGAGAGCCACGCCGTGCTCACCTTCGGGCGATAGGGCGCGCCTCGTGCCGCGGCTCCTGTGCCTCGTGCTCGATCATGCCCCGTATGGCTCGCTCCAGCCTGCGGAGGCGATCCGCCATGCCGGGGGGGCGCTCGGGAAGGGCTGGGAGGTCGTGCTCGCCTTCATGGGAGATGGCGTCTACACGGCGCTGCCGGGACAGGCGCCGCTCCCCGACGGGTGGATCTCGCTGTCGGAGGCGCTCGGCGGGATCCTGGAGACGGGCGAGGAGCGAGTGCGGGTACTCGTGGACCAGGACTCCCTCGATGCGCGCGGGCTGTCGGCCGGCGAGCTGCTTCCCGGCGTGCATCCGGCGGCGGCTGGCGAGATCGCCTCCGCCATGGCCGGCTGCGACAAGACACTGCTCTTCTGAGGATCCCGTGGCCTCGATCCTCCTGGCCCTGAGCAGCTCGCCGGAAACCCCAGCCGGGCAGCGGGCACTTGCCCTCGCCGGTTCCCTGGCGGATCAGGGGCATGCGCTCACGCTCTGCTGCCTGCAGGATGCTGTGCTCGTCGCAAGCACCCGTGCATCGAATGAGGCACGAGCAGCGCTGGATCGCCTCCTGGACCGTGGCGCGCGTTGCCTCGTCCTCGGCGAGGACCTCGTCCTGCGCGGTCTCCGGGCGGGCCCGCGCGCCTCGGCGCTGGACTACCCGGGGCTCGTCGCGGCGCTGGCCGGCGATCACGACCGGGTGATCGGAGCGCTCTAGGATCTCCCATGGGAGCCTGGTGGGATCGCGTTCGCCGGCGCACGGTCGAGTGGTCGGTCGACCATCCCCGGGCGGTGCTCGTCCTGGTCCTCCTCCTGACGCTCGCCTTCGGGAGCCAGCTCCCGCGGATCCGCACCGACACCGATCCCAAGAACATGCTGCCGATCACCTCGCCCGTCCGTCAGTACAACGACCAGGTGGAGGGCTGGTTCGGCCTGCACCCGGATGTGCTCGTGGTCGGCATCGAGAGCGCCGGGGGGATCTTCACGCCCGAGACCCTGGGGCGCATTGCCCGGCTCACCGAGGCGGTGCTGCGCCTGCCCGGCGTGATCGCCCGGGACGTGGTGGCGCTGCCCACCGTGAACGACGTCACGGTGGCCGACGGCGCCCTCGATGCGCGCCCCATCCTCGGCAGGGTCCCTCGCGAGCCGGCCGAGGCGGACCAGCTCCGGCGGCAGGTGCTCGGCAACGCGCTGCTGGTCAACCGGCTGGTCTCCGCCGACGGCAAGACCACCGCCATCTACATCCCCATCGAGAAGAGCGCCAACGGCAAGACGCTCGCCGAGGAGATCCGCCGCATCACCGCCAAGGAGGCCGGGCCCGAGCGTTACTACATCGCGGGCGATCCCGTGGCGCGCGACACCTTCGGTGGCGAGATGTTCCGCCAGATGGGGCTCTTCTCTCCGCTGGCGGGGATGCTCATGTGCGCGATGCTCTTCTTCATGTTCAGGAGCTGGTGGCTGGTGGTGGCGAACATGGCCGTGGCCATGCTGGCCATTATCTGGGCCATGGGGCTCTTCATCGGGCTCGGCATCCCGGTCCACATCATGGCCTCCATGAGCCCCGTCTTCCTCATGGCGATCTCCACCGACACCGTGCACATCTTCAACGAGTTCACCTTCCGGCGCCGGGAGGCGCGCAGCCGGCGGGAGGCGATCCTCCAGACGATGGATGCGGTCGGGACGCCCGTGCTCTTCTCGGATCTCACGACGATCGCCGGGTTCGCCTCCCTCGCCATCGGGCCCATCATCCCCGTGCGCGTCTTCGGCCTCCTCGTGGCCTTCGGCACGCTCGCCATCCTGGTCATGAGCTTCACGCTGGTCCCGGCGCTCCTGGCGATCACGCGCGAGACACGGGTTGCCGCCGCGCCTGTGGAGGCAGAGCCGGCGTCCCGGTGGTTGGCGCGGGTGGGCCGGGCGTGTATCGCCTGGAAGACCTCCGTGGTGGTGGTCGGGATGGTCGTCCTCGGGATCTCGGCTGTCGGGCTGACGCAGATCCGCATGAACAACAACATGGTCGCCTGGTTCAAGGCGGGAAGCGACATCCGTGTCGCGGACACGGCGCTGAGCCGGGCGCTCGGCGGCACGGCGACCCTCTACCTCGTGGCCGACGGCAAGCAGCCCGACGCCGTCACGCGGCCGGAGTTCCTCCGGGCCCTCGAGGGGCTGCAGCGGCGCATCGAGCGCGAGCCCGTCGTGGGCAAGACCACGTCCGTGGCCGATGTCGTCAAGCGGGTGCACCGGGTGCTCAGGGACAACGACCCCGCACAGGAGGTCGTCCCCGACTCGCAGGAGGCCGCCGCCCAGGCGCTGCTCCTCTTCAGCATGGCCGCCCGCCAGCGTGAGCTCGGCAACGTGGTGGACGATTCCTACCAGAAGGCCAACGTCATGGTCCAGCTCCGGAGCTGGGACGCGACGGACACGGAAGGGGTGCTCGCCGCAGCCCGGGGTCATCTGGTGTCGCAGCCGATCCCGGGGGTCGAGCTGCGGCCCGCGGGGATCGCCTACTTCAACATGGTCTGGAACCAGGAGGTCCTGGTCGGGATGCTCGAAGGATTCATCGCGTCCTGCATCCTCGTGCTTGTCCTTCTCGTCCTGAACTACCGCTCTCTCCGGTGGGGGGTGGTGAGCTTCCTGCCGCTGCTCTTCACCGTCGTCCTCATCTACGGGGTGGTGGGCTTCATCGGCAAGGACTTCGACATGCCCATCTCGGTGCTCTCCACCCTGTCGCTGGGCCTGGCCATCGACTTCGCCATCCACTTCGTGAGCCGCTTCCAGCAGCGCTACCAGGAGACGGGCGACCTCGAGGGCGCGCTGGTCTGGACGGTGGCGCGGCCGGGGCTCGGGATCCTGAAGAACGGCGTTCTCTTCGCCTCGGGCTTCGCCGTGATGCTCGCAGCAGCGCTCACCCCCTACGTCACGGTCGGGGTGTTCATGATCGCCATCATGCTCGTGTCGGCGCTGGCGACGGTGGTGTATCTTACGGCCGTGGTCGCGCTCTTTCCCCGCTGGCTGACGCGGGGGCTCCGGGAGACGCCTCGATGACACGCACTCACGCAGGCTGGATCGGCAGCGCTGTGCTGGCGGCGGTGGGCGCCTGGGCGATCGCTTCGCCGGCTGTGGCCCAGGCCCCGTCGGCAGAGGAGGTCATGCGCCGGGCCCATCTGGCCATGTACTACGCGGGCGAGGACATGCGGGCCCGGGTCACCATGGTGCTTGTCTCCAGGGACGGCGGCGAGCGCGTCCGCGAGATGACCATGACCCGGCGCACCCTCAAGGAGGGCGGCGAGCAGCGATACTTCATCTACTTCCACCGCCCGCCGGACGTCCGCGACCTCGCCTTCCTGGTCTGGAAGTACCCCGGGCGGGACGACGACCGCTGGCTCTACATCCCGGCGCTCAAGCTGGTCCGGCGGATCGCGGCCAGCGACAAGCACACGAGCTTCGTCGGCTCGGACTTCTCCTACGAAGACGTCTCGGGGCGCGAGCCCGAGGACGACAGCCACAAGCTCCTCCGCGAGGAGCCGGTGGGGGGGCGCGAGGCCTATGTCGTCGAGAGTGTGCCCAAAGAGGCCGCCGACTTCAGCCGCAAGCTGTCGTGGATCGACAAGACCACGTGGCTGCCGCTCAAGGAGGAGTACTACGACCGGCGAGGAGACCTGGCCCGTGTGTACACGGCGGCGGAGGTGAAAGAGGTCCAGGGTTTCTGGAGCGCGGTGAAGCGCTCGATGAGGAACGTCCAGAGCGGACACCGGACCGATGTCGCCTTCGACGACCTCCGGTACAACCTGAAGCTGTCACCCGAGCTCTTCAGCGAGCGCGCGCTCAGGGCGCCGCCGGCAGAACTGACCCGGTGAACCGGTGTCTGTGGCTCCTGGCCCTGGCAGCGTCCATCGCCGGCCCGGGGCTGGCATTCGCCGAGCAGTTCCCGATTCACGGGTTCGTGCAGGCCGCCCCGGCGTACCGTCTGATCCAGCCCGATGGCTGTCCGCCCACACAGCGGCTCGCCTGCGAGGAGTCGTTCATCCTTGGCGAGGGACGGGTGAGGCTTGAGCTGGCGCCACGCGGTGAGTGGTGGGCGCTGAATGCCAAGACCGAGCTGATCTACGACGCCGTGGGACGCGAGGTGAGCGTCTCCCTCAGGGAGGGTTACCTCGATCTCAGGTTTCCGACCCTGGATCTCCGGATCGGGCGGCAGATCATCACGTGGGGCGTCGGGGACCTGATCTTCATCAACGACGTGTTCCCAAAAGACTGGGTGGCGTTCATCTCCGGCCTCCCGCTCGAATACCTGAAGAAGGGGTCCGATGCCGTGAGCGCCACCGCCCACTGGGCCGGCAGCTCGCTCCAGCTCGTCCTGGCGCCCCACTTCGTGGCCGATACCGTCCCGGAAGCCGGCGGACGGCTGAGCTTCTACGATCCGGCGGGCTCCATCGAGACCAGAACGACCGATGATCCGCCCGCGTCGATCGAGAACCTGGAGCTGGGGTTGAGAGCATTCCGAAACCTCGTTGGCTGGGACGTCTCCCTCTACGCCTATCGAGGATTTTTCCACACGCCGACCGAAGAGGTGGAGCCGGGACCGGCGCTCCGACTCTTTTACCCCCCACTGAACGTCTACGGCGCCAGTGCCCAGGGCGCCGCACTGGGCGGGGTCGTGAGCTTCGAGGCCGGATACTACGACTCGCGCTCGGATCGCTCAGGGCGGAACCCGGCCGTGGAGAACTCCTCGACCCGGCTGCTCGTCGGGTATCAGCGGGAGATCGTGCCGGACCTCACGGTCTCCGGACAGTACTATGTGCAGGTGATGCAGAACTATGGGGCCTACCTGAGGACGCGGAGCCCGGCGATGCCGGATTGCTGTGCCGCCCGCCACGTTCTGACTCTCAGGCTGACCCAGCTCCTTCTCCATCAGACCCTCCGACTCGGCCTCTTTGTGCTCGGCAGCCCCAACGAGGGGGATTGGTACGTGAACCCGGAGGCAAGCTACCAGGTGACCGATGCCATCTCGGCCAGCCTCGGCTTCAACTTCTTCGGCGGCCCGCCGTGGAGCACGTACGGCCAGTTCAAGGGTGACTCGAACGTCCACGCGGTCGTGCGTTATGCATTCTGAGACCCGCAGGCACCCGACGGGCAGCTTCGACGCCGTCGCGGAGGCGTACGATGCGTGGTACGCCACGCCCGTTGGCCAGCTCGTGGACCGTCTCGAGAAGGACGCGGTATTCCGCCTCGTGGGCAACAATTGCGAGGGCGTCGGGCTCGACCTCTCCTGCGGCACGGGCAACCACGCCCTAGCCCTGGCCGGTCGGGGCTTTCGCGTGGTCGGGGCGGACATTTCGGAGCCCATGCTGCGGGTTGCTCGGTCCAAGGCCGAGCGCCTGGGGCGCAAGCTCTCTCTCGTACAGGCCGACGCGGGCGTCCTGCCGTTCCGGCCCGGTGCGTTCGGTCTCGTGACGCTCATCCTCGGGCTCGAGTTCATGGCCGAGCCCGGCAGAGCGCTCTCAGAAGCGCATCGAGTGCTCAGGCCAGGCGGCCGTCTCGTAGTCGCGATCCTCAGTCGGACTGCACCGTGGACACTATGGCGCCGAGTGAAACGTGTTGTCGTCCCGTCGGTCTGGCGCGGGGCCAAGTTCCTGAGCCCGAGTGAACTGCGTGACCTTCTGGCGAGTCTTGGATTCGCGGATCCTCGGTGGCAGCGCGCCGTGCACTTCCTGCCTCTCGGCGGCCGGGGGCGGGTGGGCTGGGTCGAGCAGTGGGACGCAATCGGCGCCCGGTGGATGCCTGCGACTGCTGCCTTCATAGCGGTGTCAGTGCGGCGCGAATAGGAGGGACATCCAATGGCAAGCATCGTGATTCTCGGCGGGGGCGTGGGTGGACTGGTGGCCGCCAACACGCTGAGACGCAGGCTCGACCGAAAGCATCGGATCATCCTGATCGACCGCCAAGCTCAGCACGTCTTCACGCCCTCCTTCCTCTGGATGATGCTCGGCTGGCGGGAGCCGTCGGAGATCAGCCGGGACCTGAGCCGCCTCGGCCGCAAGGGGATCGAGGTCGTCCAGGAGGAGATCCGGGCGATCGATCCCGCCCACCGTCGAGTCTCGACCGAACAGCAGGAGATCGGCGCGGACTACCTCGTCATCTCCCTCGGAGCCGAGGGATGGCTCGGCGGGGTGTCGGGTCTCGCCGATGCAGGCCACAATCTCTACGATCTGGACGGCACGCTGAGACTTCGCGATGCCCTGGGCCGCTTCAACGGGGGCCGGGTCGTCGTCCTGATCGCCGGACTGCCGTTCAAGTGCCCGGCTGCCCCCTACGAGGCCGCCATGCTGATCGAGGCCTCGCTCCGCCGGCGCGGGCTTCGCGAGGGGACGCAGGTGGACGTCTACACGCCCGAGACGCTGCCCATGCCCGTCGCGGGCCGCGCGATGGGGGAAGCCGTGAAGGGGCTGGTCGAGAGCCGCGGGGTCGGCTTCCATCCACAGCACAAGGTGGTGGCCGTGGATCCGGAGCGGCGGGAGCTGGCGTTCGAGAACGGCGCCAGGGCCGGCTACGACCTGCTCGTCGTGATCCCGCCGCACCGGTGCGCCCCCGTCGTGAAGGAGGCGGGGCTGACCGTCGAGCCCGGCTGGGTGCCGGTGGACAAGGGGACGCTCCAGACGGGCCACGAGCGCGTCTTTGCCATCGGCGACACGACGCTGATCAAGTTGCCCGTGGGGCTGCCGCTGCCCAAGGCGGGGGTCTTCGCCCACGGCCAGGGCGAGGTGGTGGCCGAGAACATCGCTGCGGAGCTCGCCGGAGGGAGCGGCACGCGGCGCTTCGATGGCTTCGGCTCCTGCATCATCGAAATGGGCCACGGTGTGGCCGCCTACGCCAAGGGCAACTTCTATGCGGAGCCCGCGCCCGCGATGACGATGCGCTCGCCGAGCCGGCTCTGGCACTGGGGGAAGATCTACTTCGAGAAGCGGTGGCTGTGGCGCTGGTTCTGACGCGGTGACCCCTCGCCCGCCGCACTCGCGGCTCCTGCCGCCCATCCTGGCTCACAAGGATCCTGGCACGCCGTCGCTGTTCACTCCCGAGAACCTGCTGCGCGAGGCGCGCCGGCAGAAGGGGCTCCCTCGCGGCCGGGTTCCCGAGGTGTGCATCCTCGACCCGGACGGAGACATCGTCCGCCACCTGCTCCGAACGCGCCGCGCCCGGCGCTGGGCCCGGTGGGCGTGCTATCACACCGAACTCCACGTGTTTCACCGCGCGGGAGTCCGCTACGGCATCGTGGGCGGGGCCATCGGGGCCGCCTTCGCGGTCCTCGTGGCGGAGGAGCTCTTCGCGTCGGGCTGCCGTCTCCTCCTCAGCCTGACGTCCGCCGGACAGATCACGGCGGTCCGTGAGCCTCCGTACTTCATCCTCATCGAGCGCGCCCTCCGGGACGAGGGCACCAGCTATCACTACCTGCCGGCGGCGGACTACAGCGACGCCGACGCTCGGCTGATCCGACTGATGTCGGCCGGCCTCTCGCGCATCCGGGTTCCGCTGGAGCGCGGGGCCACGTGGACAACCGACGCTCCGTTTCGCGAGACCGCTGCGGCCATCGAGGCCTGCCGCGCGCGCGGTGTCCTGGCGGTGGAGATGGAGGCGGCCGCGCTCTACGCTTTTTCTCGCGCCCGTCGGCGGCCAGTGGTGTGCTTCGCTCACGTGACGAACCAGATGGCCCGTATCGAGGGAGGTTTCGGGAAGGGCGAGGCCGACGGCGCTCGCGGGGCCTTGCAGGTGATCTCGGCAGCAGCCTGCGCGTGGAGGGGCGTTCGGCGGGGCTCGTGAGCGGCCGATGGGTCCCCGGCGAGATCTCGGTTGGGACACTCGAGGTCCCGCCGCGCTGACCGCCTCCTCGGGCCCCCGTCCCCGGTCCACGGTCTGGGGGCCGCAGGTCGCTCTTTGACTGCGCGCCCGACCGGCATAGAGCGCTGCTGACTCTATTGAAGGCCCGGGTGCCTTGTCAAGTTGAGGCCGCCATGACCCACGATCTTTCTCAGTGCCTTGCAGGTCCGAAGGGCCTGGCAATTAGCCCCAATCGGCCAAGTGCCACAACCTCTCGGTCAGGGAGGCGCCAACACTTCTCGGTCGCTATGCTTGGGGGAAAACCATGGGAGTGGGACGCGATGAGTAAAAAGGACGGCGGCGGGAGCAGAGGCGCCCTCCCTCGGAACTGTGACAAGGGCCGCCGTGTCCGAGAACAGGCCGTATGTTACTTACGCGCCTACGCGCCCACCGCGAGCTTCTCCAGCACCAGGCGGCGGAGCGAGGCCTCATCGAAGGCGATGGCCTCGCGCGAGGGCGGCGGCGCCTCGGTCTTGAGCCCGGTCTCGCTCACGATGACGCAGATGGTGGAGGTCGGGTCCACCTGCTTGTTGGCCAGGAGGCGCATCAGCACGGCAAGCGAGGCCGAGCCGGTCGGTCCTGCCCAGATCCCCTCGGTGCGCGCGAGCATCTTCTGGGCCTCCAGGATCTCCTCGTCCTCGGCCTGGCCGGCCACGCCGCCGGTCTCGCGCAGGATCCGCAGGACCCAGTCGCCCTTGCGCCCGGGGTTGCCCGCGGCGAGCCCCTCGGCGACGGTGTAGCCGATCTTGAGCGGGGCGATCGCGGTCTTGTCCCGCCACGCCCTCGTGATCGCGTTGGCGCGTGCGGCCTGCGCCGCCGCCATCAGCGGCCGCTTGGGGATGAAGCCCAGGCGCTCCATCTCGGCGAAGCCGCGGTGCGCGGCGATGAAGGTCTCGCCCACGGCCACCGGCGCCACCACCACGTCGGGGGCGCGCCAGCCCATCTGCTCGGCGATCTCGTAGGCGATCGTCTTCTTGCCCTCGTGCTTGTACGGGTTGCGCGAGGCGCCGCAGTCGAAGAAGAGCCGCTCCTCGGCGAGCCGGTCCCAGAGCGCGATCAGGTCGTCGTACACGCCCTTGTAGATGACGAGGTCGCTGGCTGTCGCCGCCATGTGGAGCATCTTGGGCGCCGAGGCCCGCTCGTAGCAGAAGATCAGCGAGCGCAGGCCCGCGCGCGCCGAGTAGGCGGCGATGGAGGAGCCCGCGTTGCCCGAGCTGACGACCGACGTGACACCGAAGCCGAACTGGAGCGCGGCGCCGACGGCCGTGGCCGAGGTGCGGTCCTTGACGGTGCCCGTGGGGTTCGAGCCCTCGAACTTCACGAGGAGGCGCTTGACGCCGAGCCGAGCGCCGAGCCGCGGGCACTCGAGGAGCGGCGTTTGCCCCTCGCCGAGCGAGACCCGGTGCGCGGGGTCGGCGATGGGCAGGACGGACGCGTAGCGCCAGAGCCCCCCGCCCGTGAAGGCCGAGGGGCCGCGGCGCCGGAGCACGTCGACGTCGTAGCAGAGCTCGAGGAGCCCGCCGCATGTCGGGCACTGGAGCGTGTAGCCGAGAGGCTGGGTCGCTCCGCAGTCGATGCAGCGGAGTTCGCGCGCCTGCGATTCCATTAGGATCTCTTGCCGAAGCGCTGCTCGACGACGGCCACCATCTCCTCGATGCGGTGTCGGAGCGTGTGCTCCTTGAGCGCGCGCGTGCGCGCGTTCTCCCCGATGGCGCGGGCCTCGTCTGGGTGCCCGAGGTAGTACGTCAGGTGCTTCTTCAGCTCGTCCAGGTCCCGGTAGCCCACGACGTCTTCCCCGGGCTTGAAGAGCGCGGGCAGCTCGTCCTTGATATCGACCACCTGGCAGGCACCGGCGGCCGCCAGCTCGAAGGCGCGCGTGTTGACGCCCACGATGTCGTTCATCGGATGATGGTGGTTGAGGGAGAGCGTCGAGCCCGAGTAGATGGCGAGCTTGGCGCGCCCCCACACGGGGCCGCCCGCCGCGAGCGCCCGGATGTCGGGCGACTCCGCCCGCTGCCAGCCGCTGCCCCACAGCTTGATCGGGAACTCGAGCAGCTCCTTGATCAGCCGCTCTCGGTACGGGTAGCGGCTGCCGACGAAGCTGACGGGCCTGGCGTAGCGCAGCTGCTCCTCCGGCGTGAGCGCGACCGGGTGGTGCATCGCCGGCACGCAGTACATCGGGAGATAGTGGAGGTTGCGCAGCCCCACGCCCTCGAGCGCGCGCAGCGCGTAGCGCTCCTTGGTGAAGAAGACGTCGTACGCCTCGATGCCGTCGAAGGGCATCATCCACAGCGGGTTGTCGGGGAAAAAGTTGAGGAAGAGGACGTCCTGGCGCCGCTTGACCCGCCGGACCAGGCCCGGCGTGATGGGCCCGCCCTTGATGACGAGGACGAGGGACGGCCGCCACTCGACGCACAGCCGCTCGAGCCGCCGCAGGATCCAGACTTGGTAGGCCGCCTTGGTGCCGCGGTTCTTGTAGAGTGGGTTGTCCCGCCGGTAGGCGAAGGTGCGGACCTCGTGGCCCATGGCCGTCAGCTCGTCGCGGAAGTCCACGCCCATGTGCTCGGGGCGGTCGAAGGGCAGGACGATGAGCCAGCGCATGGCCGAAGCCTAGCACATCCTCCTGGGCGGGTTAGGCGGGGCGGGCTAGGCGCGCGGGCGCTTGACGCCGGTCCTGAAGCGCGCCGCCAGGAGCGGGTCGACGAGTGCCGCTGTCGCCACGAGCGCCGCGTTGGCGCCGGCAGCGAGCGCCTCGCGTGCGCGCTCGACGGTGGTGATGCCGCCCACGGCGAGGATCGCCTTGTTCCACGCGCCCGCCTTGCGCCAGGCGCAGAGCTCCTCCACCTGGACCCGGCAGGTGTCCCAGACAGCGTCACCCGAGATGCCTGCCACCTCGCGCGCCGCGCCCGGCAGTGCCGCCGTCCCGTCGGCCTTGACCACGCGGCGCTGGAGCCCGTTGACGAGTACGAAGCCGTCGACCCAGCGCGCGATGGCGGTCGCCAGGTCGTGGAGCGCGCGCGGGCTCCGCGAGGCGCCGAGCTTGGCGACGACCGGCCTCCCACCCACGGCGCGGCGCACCCGCGCGACGATGTGCGCGGAGAGCGCCTGGTCCTCGAAGACCATCTGCGGGCGCGCGGCGACCGTGTTCGGGCAGGAAAGGTGGACCTCGACTACGTCGGCGCCCGCTTCGGCCGCCCAGCGCGCGGCCTGCGCGTAGTCCTGCGCGAGCTGCTCGCCATCGCCGCCGGGCGCGGGCGTCCCCGCCACGCTGACGATCAAGATCTGCCCCGGCCTGAGCTTCCCCCGGGCCCGTTTAACGTCGGCGCGCCAGAGATCGGGCTTGGCCGACGGCAGGCCGAAGGAGACGATCCACGTGACGGCCGCGGGGTCGAGCCGGCGCGGCGCCGGCTCGAGCACCGCCGGGTCGCCGAACCGGCAGAAGGCCAAGTTGGGCGCCGCGAAGGCGGCGCGCTCGACCGTGCGCACCGTCTTGTACGTCAGGAGACCGTAGCCGAGCCGCGCGTACGCCTCGATCCATTTGGAGTTCGGCAGCGGGCCCGCCGCGATGCCCACGGGACACTCGAGCGCGTGGTCGAAGAGGCGAAGGGGAGGGGCCGCGGGCAGCCGGCGCGTGCGCGGAGGCAGCGTGGGCGGGTGCGCCGCGTTCCAGGCGAAGGAGCGGTTGAGGCGCCAGGCGATCAGGGCTCCACCTCCAGCGAGTCGAAGCTCCACTGCTCGAGCGGCATCATCGACGGCAGGTCGGGCTCGAACGCGCCGCCGTACCCGGGCGTGCCGAGCGAGGCCACGCGCACGAGCCCGCCTTCGATCCGCAGCCGCGCCTCGTCCTCGCCGCCGCGGTAGAGGTCGCGGTGCAGGCGCGTCGCCTGGTAGCGCTCGCGCCGCGAACAGTGGGCGAGGCCCTTGACGTAGTGGTGGCCGTTTCGCTCGACGTGGGTGATGCCGAGCGCCCGCGCCGTGGCGAGATCCTGCTGAAGCGGGATGACCGGGAGCGTCGTGAGGTCCTCGGCGCTCATGAAGAGCGCGGCCCCCGGCTTGCGCCGCCCGTTCCACTTCTCGACCAGCGAGCGATTCAGGAAGGACTTGAAGATGCCCTTGCAGTTCTTGGTGCTGACGCCCCGGTAGCCGAGCTTGACCGCCTCCTTGAACGAGTCGAGCTCGCCGTCGCTCTCGTCGATGATGACGGGCACCCCGAGCGCGCCCAGCCCCTTGGTGGCGTCGGGGTCGAGGGCGACGGCGCGGTCGAGGGGCTGCTCGACGAAGGCGATGGCCTTGCGGAAGCGCGCGAGCGCCGACACCTTGGCCATCGCCTCGAGGAGCCGCGCGAAGTCGCCGAGCGCTTTGTACTGCTCGTTGCCGTCGAGCGAGACGACATAGGGCTCACCGATGAGACGGTCGAGCGTTGAGGCGACGGCCTTGAGCCGGGCGAGGTCCTCGTCGTGCCGGCCGCCCACCTTGACCTTGAAATGGCGGAGCCCGTAGGTCTGGACGCATTCCTCGAGCGTTTGCGGCAAGCCGTCGCCCAGCCAGCCGTCGGCCTGGACGTCGGCGGCCGTGATCGGGTCGAGGAGGCCCACGGTGTGGCGCACCGCGAGCGCCTGGGGCGGCGTTTCGCGCGTCCAGCGCGTGAGGTCGTCCTGCTCGAGCTCGCGGTGGACCGCGGCCGGGCGGATCTCGAGCAGGTCCTGCCGCAGGAGCGCGATCGCGTCGGCGCCGGCCAGTCGCGCGGCGGCGTCCGCCAGCGCCCGCTCGAAGAACGACGAGCCGAAGGAGACCGTCAGCGCGTTGAGCTTCCTCTCTGGGCCGCGGCGCCGGCACTCTGCGAAGGCGTCGAGCCAGATCTGGAACACCGAGCGCGGCACCTTGGACGCCTCGAGGTACGCCTGATGCGCGATCCGGATGGCGACCAGCTCGTCCTTGACGTTGTCCCGGAAGCTCTTGGCCGGGTCTTTGTCGAACCACTTCGGCGCGAGGTTGTCGGCGGCGTAGCCGCGCCCCCGCCGGCCGTCGGCCGCCTCGACCTCGACCCCCACGTGCAGCAGCGGGAAGCGCGTGAGCGTGACGATGCCGTACCGGAAGGGCAGCCTCGTTTCGAGGTTCCGGACGTGAAAGGAGGCGGACTTGAGCGAGAGCCTTACTGGAATGCTGGCATGACCTCTTTGGCGATGAGCTCCAGCTCGCGCATGATGTGCCGGTGCGGCATGCCGGGGAAGAAGAGCCGGCAGATGAGGTGCGTCAGGCCGTACTCCTTCACGAACGGCTCGAGCGCCTTCCGCACCTGGTCCGGCCCGCCGATGAGAAAGCGATCCTTCATGAGCCCGTCGAGATCGGTCGCGATCGAGGCGTCGATGAAGGGATGCTTCCAGCCGCCGGCGTACTCCTTGCGGTACGAGACCATGATGTGCCGGTCCGCCAGCTGGCGCGCCTCTTTGTCGGTGTCGGCGATGATGACGTCGCGGGTCAGCGGCCACTCCGTGATCGGCGCCGTGAGGCCGGCCGCCGCGCGGTTGTCGCGAAACAGCCGCTTGCCGTTGAGAAGGCGTGGCAGGTCGGCGGTCGGTCCCGGGATCCAGTTGTCGGCGAGCGTGGCCGCGCGCTTGAGGGTGATGTCGCCCCAGCCTCCGATCCAGATCGGCGGGTGGGGCTTCGAGACGGGTTTCGGCTCGAGCTTGCCCTCGACCTGGTAGTACCGGCCCTTGAAGGCGATCCCGTCCTGGGTCCACAGACCCTTGATGATCTGGAGCTGCTCCTCGAAGCGCGCGCCGCGCTTCTCGAGTTCGGCGCCGTACAGCGCGAATTCGTCGGGCTTGTAGCCGATGGCCGCGCCCAGCACGAAGCGGCCGCCCGACATGACGTCGATCAGCGCCGCGTCCTCGGCCAGCCGCACGGGGTGGTAGAAGGGCGCCACCAGGATGTCCGTGCCGAGCAGGACCCGCGAGGTGCGGGTGGCGAAGCCGGCCAGCACCGGCAACGGGGAGGGCCAGTAGTGGTTTACGACCGAGTGGTGCTCCTCCATCCAGACGGAGTGGAACCCGAGGTCTTCGCCGCGGACGACCTCCTCGAGGGCCTCCTTGAAGTAGTGGCCGCCCTCGATGGGGATGAAGCCGACCTTCAGCTTGGCCACTAGTCGCTCGCCAGTTTCCCGTTCACACCCCAGTTCGACTTCTCGATGTCCTGGAAGACGATGTGCACCTGGTCGGGCGTGGTCTTGCCGATCTTGACCATGGCCTCGGTGATGGCGGCGGTGATTTCGCGCTTCTGCTGCGGGGTGCGACCGGCATACCACTGGACGGTGATGTTGGGCATGGGGTGTCCTTTCTACTTGAGCCGTGTCATGTCGTCGGGGAAGTTGGATGTGAAGGCGTAGGATTTGACGGTGCCGTCTCTGTTCCAGCGCACGGAGAGGTCCTTGGTCTGCTCCGTGCTCCAGCTGCGCTGGCCGAAGAACCAGCGCCACGTCGCGTCGCCGCTGTCGATGCCGACCTGGTAGGGCTCGCCGAAGAGGCGCTGGATCTCGGCCTTGTTGGTCTTGCCCGCGGTGATCGCGCGGGGCTCCGGCGACGGGAACTCGCGGCCGAACTTGCTCGAGATGCAGCCGGTCGAGAGCGTCGCCACGAGAAGCGTAACCGCCACGAGGGCCGGACGCATGGACGGATTATCACACGCGCCGTTCGACGGGGTCAACGAGGCTTGACTTGCCCGGACGCTGCCGCTAGCCTCGTGGCACCCGACGTCAGAAATGCCAGGAGGCACACGCGTATGCCGATTCCCGTCATGAAGGGGTATGCCAGCCTCAAGACCCTGCCCGAGGAGAAGATCGGCGACAAGATCAGCCGCAAGATCCTCGTGGGCGAGAAGGAGATGGTGGTCTTCTGGAAGATGAAGGCGGGCGCCCGCGCCGCCATGCACCAGCACCCGCACGAGCAGCTCTTCTGGATGCTCTCGGGGAAGATGGAGTTCACCCTGGCGGGGGAGAAGCGCACGTGTGTCGCCGGTGACCTCGGTGTCATCCCCGGCAACACGCCGCACGAGGCCTACTTCCCGGAGGATACGGAAGTCATCGACGTCTTCGCGCCTCCGCGTGAGGACATGTTCACCGGCGGCGACACGTATTTGGCGCGCTAGCAGGCGGCTGAAAAAGGCCCATCTGCTTCGTTGACGCCCTCGGTCGCACGCTCAACGTACAGAAAGTACGCCTCGCGTGCGGAATCAACTCAGCCCTCGTCTCGCGACGGCACAGGCCGTCGCTCACCTCGAGCAGCGGGGCGTCGCCTCGCATCGGGTCCTTTTTGAGCCGCCTGCGGGTTCTTCAGCGGCCTGCCAAGGCGCGCTCCCGGGTGGGGCGCGTGCTAGGATAACGCCGTGGAGACGTTCAGCCCCGAGGAGCGGGCCGCGCTCGCGCCCTACTTCACCAATCTCGACGGGCCGGTCTTCGCCCTTGTCAACCTGCCCGAGGTCGTCAAGGGCGCGCTCTTCGCTCGCTACTCCCGCTCGGCCAAGTCGCTCCGCCGCCTCTTCCTCGACGAGTTCGTCGAACAATCACCCGCCGGCGCTGCTGCGCGAACCGTCGGGACGGCCCGGGCCGAGCAGCTCTACGAGCGGGTCTTCTCCGAGTACGGCGACGACTCGGTGGCGCAGCTGGGCGGCGTGCACCTGGCCTGCGAGGGCGCGTCGAACATCCTGACCAAGGTGCTCGAGTGGGGCCGGCTCATGGCCTACCTCGAGCAGTCCACGCGCTACATCCCCTATACGGACAGGCCGGGCGGGCGCTGGAAGTACCACGTCCCGGCCGAGCTCGACGGCCACCCGCTGCGGCAGCGCTACGTCGAGACGCTCGACCGGGCGTTCGAGACGTACGCGCGCTGGATCGAGCCGATGCGCGAGCACTGGACGGCGCGCTTCCCGAAGCCCGCCGGAGACAGCGACGTCGCCTGGCGCGCGACCATCCGCGCCAAGGCGCTCGACAGCCTGCGCGGCCTACTGCCGGCGGCCACGCGCTCGAGCGTGGGCATCTTCGGCACGGGGCAGGGCTACGAGGCGCTGCTGCTCCGCATGCGCACCCACCCGCTGGCTGAGGTGCGCGACTATGCTTCGCTCATGCTGGGGGAGCTCCGCAAGGTCATCCCGGCCTTCCTCACGCGGGTGGACCGGCCCGAGCGGGGCGGGGCCTGGAGCCGCTACCTCGAGGCGGCGCGGCGGGAGACGGCCGACGTTGCCGGGCGACTTCTTGCCGGGCTCGAGCCCGAGCCGCGCGACGAGGTGACGCTGACGGATTTCGACCCGGACGGCGAGGTGAAGGTCGTGGCGGCGGCGCTGTACTCTTCCGCGCGGCTTCCCGACGACCAGCTGCTGGCGGTGGCGCGCAAGCTCGGGGCTGAGGAGCGGCGCCAGGTGCTGGAGGCCTACGTGGGCGCGCGCGCCAACCGGCGGCACAAGCCGGGCCGCGCCTTCGAGCGCACTGCGTACCGCTTCGACGTGCTCGGCGACTACGGCGCCTTCCGCGATCTCCAGCGCCACCGCCTGCTCACTCTGGAGTGGCAGCCCCTGTCCACGCGCCACGGCTGGGTCGTCTCCGAGGAGATCGAGACAGTCGGGGCGCTCCCGGACTGGCGGCGGGTCATGGACGACGGGGCGGGGCTCTATGAGGCGCTCGTGGCCGCGGGCCTCCCGGAGGTGGCGCCGTATGCCGTGGCCATGGCGTACCGCGTGCGCTTCTACATGGAGCTCAACGCGCGCGAAGCCATACACGTGATCGAGCTGCGGACGACGCCCCAGGGTCACCCGGCGTACAGGCGGATCTGCCAGGCCATGCACCGGCTCATCGCCGAGCAGGCCGGCCACCGCGCCATCGCGACGGCCATGTCCTTCGCCGATCTCTCGGACGCCGAAGAAGGGCGCCTGGCGTCCGAGCGCGTCGCCGAGCGGAGGCGCGCCGGCGGCTAGTTCCCGCAGCCGCCGGACGTCCACGGCCTCGAGCGCCCCGAAGCGCTTCCGCCAGGCATACGGCGTTTGTTCACCGACGCCGTGCTTCTTCGCGACCTCTGCCACGGGCCGTTGATCGGCTTCCCTCAGAATCGCGACCATCTGCTTTTCGGTAAACCGCCCCTTTCGCACGACTCCCTCGCCGTCCCGGAGGGCGCCATTCTCTCGAGCTTCCCTTGGTTCGGAAATCCCCAGGCAGGTCAGTCACGAAGGCGGCGGTATTGGTGACCTTCGCCTTCGACGTCAGGTCGATGGCGTTCCCGCTCGTGGTCAGCTGCGATCCGCTGGCCCCGGACAGGTTCAGCAGCGGCGCGCTCGCCTCGAGCAGGGCCACGTCCACCCGGACGGCGCGCGCCGTCGTGACCGCGGCCGCATTCAGGTCGAGGAAGCCGCCGCTGTGCTGGATCGGCTCCTCCGTCCCGCCTGTCAGTGAGACCAGGGGGGCCGCCGGGCCCGTCACGATGAACTGGCCCTTGCCCGCGCCGAGGACGAAGTCGGCCGAGGAGGTGATCTGGGGGTTTGCCGCGTCCACGAGCCCGCCGTCGAGGCCGACCGTCCCGTGATTCTGAGCCACGAACCCGTTGGCCGTTGGGGAGAGCTGCGGGCTGCCGCCGACGGTGACCGTGCTATTGGTCGCCTCCAGGAAGTCGGTGAAGATGTTCTGCGGCGAGCCGCCCCGAACCGTGTACAGATCGCCCGTAAGTTCGGGGCTTTGGTTGTTGAAAATAAAGGGCGGAGAGGAGGACGGGCCGGCGCTCGGCGTGCTCGGTGTGGGTGGCGTGACCGGTGTGGTCGGCGCCTGCACGTCCACGGGCGGACCCTGAACGTCCACACGCTCGCCGCCCCCGTTCCGGTCTCCGGTGATGATGCGCGCCAGCCCGGCAGCCCTCGCCTGCTCGCCGCGCACGAGACTCCCCAGCACCCTCGTCGGTAGCGGCTGCGTGGGCTGGAGATCGCTCAGGAGCGCCGCCCGCGCCGCGGCGTTGAGCGGCACCGGCCGATCCATGGTGTTGCCGGTGACCGTGAGGCTCGAGGGCGCGACCAGCCTCAGCGGAGGCGCGCCGGGGTTGCCCGGCGTGGTGACGTCGATGTAGCCGGACAGGACGTGCAGGCGCGTGACGGGGTCGGAGCCGCCGGGAGGGGTGAGCCTCTCGGCGACGACGACGGTGCCGCGGATGGCGGCCACGGCGTTCTGCGTCCGGATCTCGACGGTCTCACCGGGGCGCATGCGCTGGCGGGCGACGCCGATGGCGATCTTGCCCAACACGAGGTGCACCGTGGAGGTCCCGGCCAGGTCGATCAGCTGGAGCTCCGAGAGCTCGCGCACCGTGACGAGGGCCTTCTTGCCGAGCAGCAGCCGCGCCAGCGAGCGGGCGGCCGTGCTGATGCGGTCCCGGTAAAGGACCTCGTCCTTGAAGTGGAGCGCCTGCGGCGCCGGCGAAACCGCGTGGGAGACCGTCACTTCGCCGCTGACCGCCGTTGCCACGCCTGCTCCCTCGGGGGAGGCGGCCTGCACCATCGCCGTGGGGCTGACGAGGAGGGCCAGAGCCAGGACCCCTGCCGCCTGCCAACCCCGCTGGATCAATCTCATCGTTAGCTCCGTTCCGGGCTTCAAAGTGCGGGTTTGACTGGGCTCTCAGGGCCCCCTCGCGCGACCGTTTAAACGGTATGCACCTCGTGTACCATCCGGGCTCAGCTCCAGACAGCGTGTAAGTAAGTGAAATAATAGATGCCCAGCGGATGGATCGGGCAGGGAGGAGCCTGGACTGCCAGTTTTCGGCGACAGAAAATGGCGTCTGGTGGCGTGGCTTGGCAGTCAGGCGCGGGTGAAGGCCGGGATAGGCCCGGGCGGGTCCGCCGGGCTGTAGTAGGCTCCGCCTCTATGAGGCCCGAGCAGGTCAAGGCGATAGAGTACCTACGCGACAAGGGCACCCGTCTCGCGGCTGCCCAGATCCACGAGCGTGTCGCGGCCGGTTTCGCCGCCCTCGAAGGGTTCCTGGACGGAGTGACGGAGGCCGAGGCGCGCGTGCGGGCGCTTCCGGGCGAGTGGAGCATTCAGGAGGTGGCGGATCACCTCGTGGAGACACATCGGCCGAGCCTCGAGGAGCTCCACGATCTGCTCGCGGGGAGGCGGCCCCCGGGTGAGCCCATCCCGGCGGGGCTTCAGTCTCGCGACCCGCTGGCTCGCCCGTGGGCGGAGCTCTTGGGCGAGCTCAAGAAGCTCCAGGCGGAGGTCGTGGCGGCCCTCGTCGCGGCGCCCGACAGACTCTACGACGCGCGCGCGCCGGTCGTGATGGTCATCAACGTGAAGGAGCCTGACGGTCACGAGACGCCGCTGCACTGGATCGAAGAGCTCGACTGGAAAGCCTACGCCGTCATCTTCAGGCTCCACGTCATGGACCACCTAGGCCAGGCGCGCAAGGTCCTACGCGCCGTGCGCGAGGCCTAGCCGGCCGCCGATAAGGGGCCCAGCTGCTTCATTTAACAAGAAGACTGTTGGGGCGCCCTCGGCCGCAGGTTCAACGTAGAGAGACTACGCCTCACCTGCGGCCTTCGGGCGCCGCCTCGCATCTGGACCCTTCTCGCCGGCCTGCGCCCCCGGCCGGCGCGCAGCAGGCTTTCGGGGCCTCAGGTCTTCGTCCCGGCGAACTCGTCTTTGGCTTTCTTGAGCTCCGCGGGGTTGGCCAGGAGGTCGAGCGCGGTCAGCGCGAGCGCTTTCGCGCCTGCGACCATGCCGGTGCGCGCCAGCGGCGACTTCGCCCACTCGGCGAACTCGCGTGAGTGCCCCGGAATGCCGTCGGGCGAGATGCGGATGTACGGGTGGATGGTCGGGATGGCCTGGCTGACGTTGCCGCAGTCCGTCGAGCCGTAGCCCGCCTCGCCGTCGTCGGGATCGACGGGGAAGTCGATCCGCTCGAGGTTCTTGCCGAACAGCTCCGCCATCGTGAAGTTCGCCTTCAGCGGGTCGTGGATGGTCGCGTCCGCCGTGACCTTGGTCGTGCAGCCCGTCGCGGTTGCCGCGCCCTGGGCGCACCCCTCGAAGCGCCGCAGCAGCTCCTTGCAGTAGTCCTTGCTGGGGGCTCGCAGGTAGAACTCCGCCGACGTGTGCTCGGGGATGATATTGGCCTGGTCGCCGCCCTTGGTGATGATGCCGTGCACGCGCGCGTCCGGTTTGATCTGCTGGCGCATCAGGTCGAGTGAGACGAAGAGCTGGATCATGGCGTTGAGCGCGTTGACTCCGCGCCAGGGCCAGGACGAGGCGTGCGAGGCCTTGCCGAAGAACTCGCACTTGACCTTGATGATGCCGAGGCTCGGCCGCCACACCTGCGTGCCGCAGCGTCCGTGGATCATCATGGCGGCGTCCACGTCCTTGAAGACTCCCGCCTCCATGAGCCTGACCTTGCCCGCGCCGCCCTCCTCGGCCGGCGTCCCGATCACCTGGATGCGTCCCGCGAACGGCACCTTGCCCAGGGCTAGAGCGATGGCGGCGCCCGCGCCGGTGCCCGCGGTGGCGATCACGTTGTGCCCGCAGGCATGCCCAATATTGGGCAGGGCGTCGTACTCCGCCATGATGGCCACTGTCGGCCCCGGCCCGCTACCCTCGATGCTCGCGCGGAAGGCCGTCGGCAGCCCGCCGACACCGCGCTCGACGCGGGCGCCCTGCTTCTCGAGGAAGTCGCTGAGCCACCCTGCCGCCTTTTCCTCCTTGAAGCAGAGCTCCGGGTTGCCGTGGATCTGGTGGGAGATCTTTTCGAGGTCGTCGGCCAGGCGGTCCACCGCCTCCGCGACCTTGGTCTTCGCCTGGTCGAGCGCCTCAGCTGCCATGGGTGAATTCCTTCTTGGCGGCCGTGATCCGCGCGGGCTCGGCGAGAAGATCGAAGGTTGTCATGGCCATGGTTTTGGCGGCGGCGACCATGCCCTGTCTTGCCAGCGGCTTGACGGCCGCGTCGGCGAAGTCGCGCGTGTGGATGGCCATGCCCTCGGGTGCGATGCCGATCATCGGCTGGATGGTCGGCAGCACCTGGCTGACGTTGCCGACGTCGGAGGAGCCCTTCCGGTCGGGGATCGGCTCGCCCTCCTTGAGGCCGACGGATGTCATGTTGGCCTTGAAGAGGTCGAGGAGGACGCGGCTCGACTTCATCGGCTCGTAGACGCTGTCGTGCTGGGTCACCTGGAGCTCGCAGCCGGAAGCCTTGGCCGCCCCCTCGGCGCAGGCGATGACTCGCCGATAGAGGTCCCACATCGTGTCGATGCTTGGAGCGCGGACGTAGAAAACCGCCGACGCGTACTCGGGGATGATGTTGGCCGCCGCGCCACCGCTCGTGATGATGCCGTGGATCCGGCAGTCGGGGCGCACCTGCTGGCGCAGCATGGAGACGGCGTTGTACGTCTGAACGCAGGCGTCCAGCGCGTTGACGCCCTCCCACGGGTCGGCCGAGGCGTGCGAGGCCTTGCCGGTGAACTCCAAGGTTGCGCGCGCGATGCCGAGCAGGTCCTGGTGCAACAGCGTGCGGTCGAAGCCGTGGATCATCATGGCGGCGTCCACGTCCTTGAACACGCCCGCCTTGATGAGCTTGATCTTGCCGCCGCCGCCCTCCTCCGCCGGAGTCCCGATCACCTGGACGCGCCCCTTGGGCAGCTGGCCCTTGACGGCCGCGAGCGCCGCGCCGGCGCCCGCGCCGGAGGTCGCGATGATGTTGTGGCCGCAGGCGTGCCCGATGCCGGGGAGCGCGTTGTACTCGCAGAGGATCGCGACGGTCGGCCCCTCGCCGGTCTCGATCGTGGCGCGGAAGGCCGTCTCCACGCCGCCCACGCCCTGCTCGACCTTGAAGCCCTGCTTGCCGAGGAACTCCGAGA
This sequence comes from Candidatus Rokuibacteriota bacterium, assembly GCA_030647435.1. Lineage (NCBI taxonomy): Bacteria > Candidatus Rokuibacteriota > Candidatus Rokuibacteriota bacterium. Next base: position 117,466 of record JAUSJX010000048.1, on the reverse strand, counting down.
GCCAGGCGCAGGCCTTGACTTCCTGGTACGCGAGCTCCGGGTTGTCGTGGATCTTCTTCGACAGCGTCTCCAGCTCGTCAGCGAGGCGATCCACCGCCTGAGAGATGGCGTCTTTGACTGTGCTCATCCGGGCCTCCGGGGGTGAGAGGGTTCGCGCTGCGGCAACGGGCTGTCACTCTACCGCCCGGGCGCTGTCTTGTCGAGGGGGACCGGCTAGCAGGCTGCTGTTAGAGGCGGCGGGATTCGAAGCGGAGGGGCTCGCGGGCCGGCTCGGGCTCGCCGATCGGCAGGTCGATGGTGAAGACCGCGCCGCCCTCCGGGATGTTCTCGGCCCAGATGCGGCCGTCGTGCTCGGTGACGATGCTGTGCGCCACGGACAGGCCGAGGCCGCGCCCGTCGCCCGGCTGCTTGGTGGTGAAGAACGGGTTGAAGATGCGGGGCAGGTGCTCCGGCGGGATGCCGGGCCCGTCGGAAGCTCGAGAACCCCCCTGTCATCTATTCTGAATGGGCGAAATGCCTGGTTGGAGGGCGCGCGGCTCACTCAGCAGCGTAAGAGGGAGGAATAGAAAATGGGTCCATATCGGGAATTCCGGCTGAAGTCGGGGAGAGCCGCTGCGCCCACCCGCCTACCCTCGGCGGCTTTGGGCCTGACGCATGTCGGTTGCCGATTTGTGGGCACGAGTGGCCGTTTTCGGGAACGAGGCTGGGCGCAGAGCGCCGCAAGCACCTGATTCTTCTACTCCTCGAGAATGGCCCGCCGCTTGCGTCTCCCTGTTCAGAGGAGGCTGGCGACTGCCTGTCCATCATATGTCCACTGCTGAAACCCGCCGCGCCCTGATTCTCGTGGTTGATGACGAGCCCCTGGTCGCTGGGCTCATGGCCGATGTGCTGGCGATGGAGGGGCACGAGGTCGATATGGCCGGGAATGGCCGTGAGGCGCTGGAGAAGATCGCCGTCCGCTCGTACGACCTCATCGTGAGTGATCTCCGGATGCCGGAGCTCGACGGCGTGGGTCTCTATCGCGAGCTCGAGAGAGGACAACCGACATTACTGGGCCGGCTCGTATTCGTGAGCGGGACAACGGAGCCGCTGGAGTACGCGAGCTTTCTTGAGGCGACCCATGCTCCGGTGCTCAGCAAGCCTTTCCGCCTCGAAGACCTCCAGCGACTCGTCCAGCGAGCTCTCCGCGAGCGATGATGACTCTTTTCCGCAGGACCGTTTCGCGCCGACCACTGCCGGAGCGGCCCGCGTAGGGGACCGGCAGTGGTGACTATCGCTTCGGGGCAGTCTGCCGGGGGCCTGAGGGTCGGCCTGGTCGGCGGGGGACGGGGAGGGGCCGCCCTGCTGGATCTCCTCCTGGATTGGCCGGAGGGCCGAGTGGTCGTCGTGGTAGATCCTCGACAGGATGCCCCGGCGCTCGAGCGTGCCCGGGTGCTCGGCATCCCGACGGCCGCTCACCACCTGAACGTCTTCGCCCATGCCGTAGACGTCGTGCTCGAGGTGACGGGGCAACGCGCCATCCTCGAGGAGCTTCTCCAGGCGAGGCCACCAGCAGTCGAGGTGATTGGGGCCGGGAGCCTCCGGTTCTTCTGGACGCTCCTCCAGGGCCAAGTCAAGGCGGCCCGTCAACTCAGGCTACAACTCGACATGGCGACAGTTTTTGAGTCTGTCGCCGACCCGAAAGAGCAGGTGGCGATTGCCACTCGAAAGCTCGCCGAGGCTTGTGGTGTCGACCGGTGCGCGTTCCTTCTCCTGGATGAGACGACGGGAGTGATCCTGCCCGTCACGTCGCAGTTCGCGACGGGCCAGTCGAACGAGCGGATGTGGACCGCCTTCAAGGATCTCGGCTCGCTGAGGCTCGAAGACCTCCCGTTCTTCGACGAGATCATGGAACGGCGAGGCCCGATCGAGATCGATGATCCCACCACCAGTCCCCTGCTGCCGGCGGGCTGGGCGACCCTGTTCGAGATCGGATCCCTCCTGGTCCTGCCGATCTTCCGCAAGGACCAAGTCGTCGGGGCCTGCCTCCTCGACTATTGGCGCGCCGCCCGTCCCTTCACCCCGGAGCAGACGCGGCTGGCGACCACGCTGGCCGGTCAGGTCTCCCTCGCGATCGAGAACACCCGTCTCTACACGCGCCTCGAGGAGCGGGCCGAGAAGCTGACTGCGCTGAGCGCCCTGAGCGATCTCATCCTCTCGGCCCGGGACGTGCGGCACGTGTTCCAGGAGATCACGAAGGCCGCGACCGTCCTTCTGGGCGCCCGGGTCGCGCAGGTGTGTGTCGACGATCCGACCGAAGGGGTCCTCCGGCCGCAGGCCACCTCTGGTCTGGCTCCGGGAGAGGAGCCGTTGGTCGAATTCGAAGCTATCCCCTACGGGAAGGGTGTGGCGGGCTGCGTCTTCGAGTCGGGCCGAGCCGAATACGTGAGAGACGCCCAGGAGGACCCGCGCTTTCTCAACCGACGCCTTAGCGTGACGCTGGGGCTCCACGGCTGCGCGGTCATCCCGCTGATGACCAGCGGTCAGGGGGCGGGGGTGCTGTCCCTTCTCTACACAAGCCCTCGCGTCTTCTCACCCGAAGAGAAAGAGCTCATGGCGCTGCTGGCCGGCCAAGCGGCGGTCGCCCTCACCAATGCGCGTCTCTTCGAGGAGAGCGAGCGTCGCCGGCGGGTCGCAGAGAGCCTGGCGGAGACCGGTCGGCGCATCGCCCGATCGCTCGACCCCGAACAGTGCGGTCAATGGATTGCCGACAGCCTGCGGAGCTTGGTCGGCGTCCAGTACTCCGCCCTCTTCCGGGTGGAGCCAGAGTCGGGCGACCTGGTGGCGGTGGCCGTGTCAGGTGACGACGGACCCACGTTCGGGCCGAACATGGTGTTCCCCCAGGGGACCGGCCTGGCGGCCCTGGCCCTACGGGACCGGCAGCCCGTGGCGACGGCCGATATCTTGACCGATCCGCGCATTGTCTTGCCGCCGGAGGTACGGGCTCGAATCGAGCGGGGGCCCTACCGAGCCGTCCTTGCCGTACCCCTGCTCGTGCAGGACGGGGTGCGTGGCGCCCTCTCGGTGAGGGACCGCGCCGGGCGGGCCTTCACTGCCGAAGAGATCCAACTTGTCCAGACGTTTGCGGACCAGGCCGCGGTCGCGCTGGAGAACGCCCGACTCTATGCGGAGGCGACGCGGCGGCAGCGTCACGCGGAGGACCTCGCCCGGCTGGCGCAGGTCGTCACGGCTTCACTGGAGCTCCCGGAGGTGCTGGAACGTGTGGCGGGAGCGGCGACGGATCTCCTGCCCGGTGCCGCATCGCGGATCTGGGTCCTGGAGGGGGATCGCCTCGTCCTTCGGTCCGAGGCGGGGACCCAGGGGGCGCCTGGCTCGGGGCGGAAGACGGAGTTTGCGGTTGGTGAAGGGCTGACCGGGTACGTCGCGCGCACCCGAGAGACGCTCGTCGTGGAAGACGTACTGACAGATTCTCGGACGGTCAACGCCGAGTGGATGCGAGAGGAGGGCTACGTGTCTCTCCTCTGCATCCCCCTCCCGGTGCGGGACCGACTGGTCGGGGTGCTCTCGCTCCTGACCCGTCACCATCATCGCTTCAGCACGGCCGAGCTCCAGAGTCTCACGTCATTTGGGAACCAGGCGGCCATCGCCATCGAACATGCCAAGCTCCTCCAGGAGCTGCGGGCTCGCCAGAGTCGGCTTGAGACTCTGCTTGCGCTGAGCTGCGAGCTGTCCAGGATGCAGCCCCTGGACTCGCTGCTCGGACGCATTGCCGAGGCGTGCGGCGCCTTACTCGGCACGGATTCGGCCGGGTTCCGGCTCCTGGAGGGCGATGATCTCGTGGTCGTGGGGACGTGGGGTCAGTGGAACAAGGCCCTACTGAGCCCGCGCTTGAAGGTCGGCGAGAGCCTGAGCGGGATCGTGGCCGTCACGGGTGAGCCCCTCATGGTGTCGGATCAGGTGAACGATCCCCGGCTGCTCCCGGCGCACCGGGAGGCGTGGCGCCGCCTCGGCTTCCGGGCGTATCTCGGGGTGCCCGTCAAGGTTGGAGCGCGCGTGGTCGGGGTCCTGAGCATCCAGACCCGGCAGGTCGGAGGGTTTTCCCCGGAGGACCTGACCGCGGCGACGGCGTTCGCCTCCCAGGCAGCCGTCGCGCTGGAGAATAGCCGGCTACTACAGGAGACCCGCCGGGCCTACGAAGAGCTCGCCCAGACGCAGGGGCAGCTGACGCAGGCCCAAAAAATGGAAGCCGTGGGGCAGCTCGCTGGCGGCATCGCTCACGACTTCAACAATCTGCTCACGGTGATCATGGGTCGCACCGAGCTGCTGCTGGGTTCCCTGAAGCCCGGAGATCCCCTCCGCCAGGGGAGCGAGCTGATCCAGAAGACCGCGGGCCGGGCCGCCGACCTGACGCGCCAGCTCCTGGCGTTCAGTCGTAAGCAGGTCCTCCAGCCGACCTCGCTCGACCTCAATGGGGTTATTGCCAACCTGGAGCAGATGCTTGGGCGGCTGATCGGCGAAGACATCAGCCTGGTCACGACGCTGGACCCGGCGCTGGGACACGTGCGAGCCGACCCGAGCCAAATCGAGCAGGTCATAATGAACTTGGTCGTGAACGCCCGGGACGCCATGCCCCAGGGCGGCCGGCTCAGCATTGAGACCACCCGTGTCGACCTGGACGCCGCGTATGTGCGGCGACACCCCGGGGCCAGCCCGGGCCCACACATGATGCTGGCCGTGGGCGACACCGGGGTCGGGATGCCCTCGGAGGTTCAGGCTCACATCTTCGAGCCCTTCTTCACGACCAAAGGACCGGGCAAAGGGACAGGGCTCGGGCTGGCCACCGTCTACGGGATCGTCAAGCAGAGCGAGGGCTACATCGAGGTCGACACGGAGCCGGGGCGGGGGACGACGTTCAGAATCTATCTGCCGCGGGTTGATGAGGCTTCCGCGCCGGCGAGGCCGAAGGCAGCGCTCGCCCAGGTACCCCACGGGACGGAAACGATCCTCCTTGTGGAAGATGAGGAGGGAGTCCGAGAGCTGGCGCGGGACATCCTTCGGGCCGACGGTTACACGGTGTTGGACACGCAGCACGGCGGGGAGGCGCTGCTCACCTGCGAGCGGCATGCCGGCCCGATCCAGCTCATGGTGACGGATGCCGTCATGCCGCAGATGAGCGGCCGGGAGCTCGCCGAACGGTTGGCGCCGCTGCGACCGGAGATGAAGGTGCTGTACATGTCAGGCTACACAGACGACGCGGTGGTCCGTCACGGCGTCCTGGATTTGGGGACCGCCTTTCTCCAGAAGCCCTTTACGCCGGACACGCTCGCCCGGAAGGTGCGGGACGTCCTGGACGCGCCTGACCCGCGACCGACCCGCGGGAACGTGCACGGGTAGGTCATGGAAACCATCCTCGTGGTGGATGACGACCAGCAGGTGCTCGCCCTGGCGAGGGATATCCTTGCGGGAGAAGGCTACCATGTCCTCGAGGCGCCGGGCGGAGAAGACGCGCTGCGAATCGCCGAGGGATACGCTGGACCCATTCATCTGCTGCTGACCGATGTCGTGATGCCCGGGATGAACGGGCGGGAGCTCACGGACCGGCTGCGCTCGATCCGGCGCGAGACGAAGGTGCTCTTCATGTCCGGCTTTACAAGCGAGCTCCTCGCTGACTACGGGGTGATCTCCGGAGATCCGCTGATCACGAAACCTTTCACCCTGGCGGGTCTGGCTCACAAAGTGCGCGAGATACTCGGCTACCGATCGCCCTTTGCGCGGCCGGGAGGTGAGGGGGGCCGGCCCTAGCCGCGACCTCGCCGGGCCGGCGAACCGGAGAAACGACTGCAGCTAGAGGCGGCGGGATTCGAATCGAAGAGGCTCGCGGGCCGGCTCGGGCTCGCCGATCGGCAGGTCGATGGTGAAGACCGCGCCGCCCTCCGGGATGTTCTCGGCCCAGATGCGGCCGCCGTGCTCGGTGACGATGCTGTGCGCCACGGACAGGCCGAGGCCGCGCCCGTCCCCCGGCTGCTTGGTGGTGAAGAACGGGTTGAAGATGCGGGGCAGGTGCTCCGGTGGGATGCCGGGTCCATCGTCCTTTACCTCGATGCGCACGCCCGTCGCCGTCGGCTTGACGCTGATCGAGAGGACCCCGCCGGTGTGCGCCTCGCGCACGGCATGCTGGGCGTTCTGGAGCACGTGCAGCAGGACCTCCTGGAGGTGGTTGTGGTCGGCCCAGATGTCGGGCACCGGCTCGAGGTGCACGCGCACTGTGATGCCCTCGGCCTCGAGCCGCGCCTCCTCGAAGGTCACCACTTCCCGGACCTGCTCCCCCACCTGGCAGCGCGAGCGCCGCGGCGGGCGGTGCTCGGCGAAGAGGATCAAGTCGCGCACGATGGAGGCGGCGCGCTTGGCGGCGGCGTCGATGACTCCCATCGCCTCCTCGATCTGCGGGTCCAGGTCGCCCTGGGCCAGCAGGTGCAGCTGGGCCATGATGATGGTCAGCGGGTTGTTGATCTCGTGCGCCACGCCGGCCGCCAGGCCGTTGACGGCGGCCAGCCGCTCCGCCTTGACCACCTCGACCTGGGCGCGGCGCAGGTCGTCGAGCTGGCGGTTGATCTCGCCATAGAGCCGCGCGTTGTCGATCGCGAGACCGATCTGGTCGGCGACGCACTCGAGCAGCGCGACTTCTTCGTCGGTGAAGCGGTCCTCCGTCTGGCGGCCAAGCGAGAGGGTGCCCAGGATGCGGTGGCGGGCCCGGATCGGCACGCAGACGAAGCCGCGGATACCGTCGGAGCTGACCGCCGCGCGGGCGGCCGGCAGCAGATCCTCTTCCAGGCTCGCGTCGTCCACCCGCCGAGCGGTCCCCGACAGCGCCACCCGGCCGATCAAACCTTCGCCCAAAGGCAGCTCGAGGTTGACGCGGCGCAGCTCATCGCTGAGCCCACGGTCTCCACGGAGCAGCATGTTGTTCCCGTCGGCGGAGATCAGATGAAGGCTCGCGATCTCGTGTCCCGTCACATGGGTGAGGGCCGCCAGTGAGCGCTGCACGACCTCGTTGAGGTCGAGGGACCGGCTCACGGCTTCGGAGACCGCGCGGAGGACCTGGAGATGCCGGATCAGGGACGTGGGCTCGTGGTTGCGCATGAGGACCCAAGGGTAGCAAGTCCGGTGCCACTAGGCTAGGGGGAGCTTCGGGCTGTGCCCAGCGGACGTTGGCGGGCCGGCGCAGGCGCTCCACCAATGTGTCAGCGCAAGAAATCGAACAGTGTCAGCCTTCTGACCACGCTCGATTTCTGGCGCGGGCTATGCGTCGGCCCACGGAAGGGTGGGAATACAAGACCAGCTCCTTCAAAAAATGTGGGTCGCGCTCCGCAAGATTGAGGTCGGCCAGCCGCTCCATGGCCCCGATGAATGCCGCGGGGTTTTGAGACAGCCTGAGAGCGAAGTCGTCGGCCCGCGTCTCGACCCGCCGGGACCACCCGTTGATGACAGGGAGCGCGATCAGGCTGACGGCCATCGTCACGAGGCCGAGGAGCGGGAGCCCCGCGATGTCGGCCGGCCCCGAGAGCCCGAGCGCTCCCGCCCCCGCGGCGAGCGCGCGATCGGCGACCCAGAACGCGGCCAGCGTGACCGCGCCCTGAACGGCGAGCCCGCGCCAGGCATCGCCCGCGACGTGGTGCCCGAGCTCGTGGGCAAGCACCGCCTCGACCTCCTCCGGCTCGAAGCGGCTCACGAGCGTGTCGAAGAGAAGGATGCGCCGGGTCCTGCCGAGGCCTGTCACGGCGGCATTGGCGGTGCGGCTCCAGCGGGACTGGTCGGCGATCCACACGCCGACGGCGGGCACGCGGGCGCGCTCCGCCAGCCGAAGGAGCCGCGACCGGAGATCGCCGTCGGCGAGCGGTGTCAGCCGGTAGAAGAGGGGCAGGAGCCAGATGGGTGTCACGAAGGCCAGCAGCGCGTGGCCGGCGAAGAAGGCGGCCGCCGCCCAGAGCCACCACCACGGCGTCGAGCGGAGCAGCCCGTACACGACGAGGGACCCCGCCGTGGCAAGCACGACTCCGATGAGACCGCCCTTGGCCCTGTCCCACAGCCATGAGACGAGCTGTTGGTGGCTCAGCCCATAGCGTCGCGGCAGCCAGAATCCGCCGAGCCACGAGACCGGGAGCGTCAGGAGCTGCTGACCCGCGCCCAGGATCAGTACGGCCGACGGCACGACCTGCCACCAGTTGAGCGTCCGTGCGGCGAGCAGATCCCGGAGATGCGCGGCCGCTCCCGTGACGAGGAGCGCCAGGAGATACCCCGCGGTGAAGACCAGGCCGAGCGCGCCCAGCCTGAACTGCCAGCGATGGTAGGAGCGGGCCTCGCCCTCGTCCGGCCTGGATTCGGTCATGGCTTCGAGTATCGCCCTGGGAGACGGAAGAGCCAAGCGATCGGCCCAAGGGTTCCGGCGGCGCGCAAGTGTGCTACACTTCACGCCAATTCACTCATACAGGAGCCCACATGTTCCAGTCTCCGGAGGACGTCCAGCAGCACTTCAAGAACGCCCGCTACATCGCCAACCGCCGAATCTGCACCGTGGTCTTTCTGGCGGAGCGCATGGGACGGCCGGTGCTCATCGAAGGCCCGGCGGGCGTCGGCAAGACCGAGCTGGCCAAGACGCTGGCCGAGATCACCAACCGGCGGCTGATCCGTCTGCAGTGCTACGAAGGTCTCGACGAGGGCAAGGCGCTGTACGAGTGGAAGTACGCCAAGCAGCTCCTCTACACCCAGCTGCTGCGCGAGCGCATCGGCGAGCTGATCGCCGACGCGCCGTCCCTGGCGGATGCGGTCGCCAAGATCTCGGGCCAGGACGATGCCTTCTTCTCTCACCGCTTCCTCGCGCCGCGGCCGCTGCTGCAGGCCATCGAGTCCCCCGACCCCGTCGTCCTGCTGGTCGACGAGATCGACAAGGCCGAGCCGGAATTCGAGGCGTTCTTGCTTGAAGTCCTTTCGGACTTCCAGGTGTCGGTGCCGGAGCTCGGCACCATCAAGGCGACGAACATCCCGCTGGTGGTGCTGACATCGAACAACGCGCGCGAGCTTTCCGACGGGCTCAAGCGTCGGTGCCTGCACCTCTTCATCGACTTCCCGCCGCCGGACGAGGAGCTGGCCATCATCCGCCTGAAGGTGCCGGAGATCTCCGAGCGGCTGGCCCAGACCGTCGTGACAACCGTGCAGCGCATCCGCGGGCTCGACCTGCGCAAGGCGCCCTCCGTGTCGGAGAGCCTCGACTGGGCGCGCTCGCTCATCATCCTGAATGCCGACAGCCTGGACCGCGACCTGGTCGAATCCACGCTGACGATGCTGGTCAAGCACGAAAAGGACCTCGAGCGGGTCAAGGGCGCGCTCGACAAGGTGCTGGCCGACCTCGACTAGGCGCCATGAGTCTCACCGAGTTCCGCGAGCTGTGGTTTCCGTGCCCACGCATCCGGCTGCCGGAGCTCGGGCCGGGCGGGCCCGTCTTTATCGAGGGCGGGCGCTGCATCTCGGCGGCGCTCGGCGAGTACACCAAGCTCTGGATCCACGCGGCCGGGCGCTGGCACTTCTACTACACGCACCCGGCCCCTCGCGAGTTCTTCCGCGCCGCCATGCCCGAGGCCGTGCCGCACCTGCTGCAGCCCGGCGAGATGACCGTGGAGACCTCCCGCCAGGACCCGGCCTACAAAGTCGTGCTGGGGCTCCGCTGCTCGGAGGGGCCGGTGCGCGTCCTGCACCTCGTCGGCGACGCGCCCGACGTCACGCGCGTTGCTGAGCGCGAGGAAGAGGCGCCGGGCGAGGGGTTGGGGTGGAAGCTCAAGATGACGCACTTCATCGCCCCCGGGTCCTTCCACGGCCTGCTGCGCCTCGAGGACGGGCGCCTCTGCCCCATCACCCGCGACGGCGGCGAAGACGTCTTCAAATCCTCCTGGGTGACCTTCTCCCGATGAGAATCACGGCAGACGCCTGGTGGGGGGGCTGGGGACTGATTTGTGAGGCGCAGCCGAAGGCGAGCCGAGCCAACCCTCAAACGGAGCGGCAGGTGGCGCTCCCCCCCAGAACTTAAATGGATCAAAGAATACTCGAGTTCATCGGCGACCTGAGGCGCGCGGAGCTTCGCATCTCGCCCAGCGAGGCAATGGACGCGCTGTCGGCCTCCTCGGAAATCGGTCTCGAGCACCGCGACACCTTCAAGGCCGCCCTGGCATCCACGCTCATCAAGGAGTCGCGGGACCTGCCGACCTTCGACCGCCTGTTCGATCTCTACTTCCTCGACCTGGAGGCGCTCGGCGCGGGCCTCAAGAAGGCGCTCGGACCGGAGGATCCGCGCATCCAGCAGATGCTCGACCAGCTCATGGCGCAGGAGAACATGGAGATGGACGAGCTGACCGAGCTGATGCTCCGCGGCGAGGGCACGGACATGGAGATGGCCATCCGCGGCCAGGGGCACGGCGCCGGGCTCGAGCGGCTGATGTACTTCCTGCAGATCGGCTACTTCTCGCGGCGCATCTACGACAAGTTCGATTGGGAGGCCATCGAGCGCGATCTTTCGCGCATCATGCAGCTGCTCGAGGCCCAGGGCATGGACCCGGGCATGCTCGCGCGGATCCGCAACTACCTCGACCTGCGCCTCGAGGCCTTCCGGCGCATGATCCGCCAGCACGTCGAGCGCGAGCTCGAGCGCCGAGCCTACCGGCAGGGCGAGAAGCTCACGCGCGAAGTGCTGACCGACAAGCCGCTCTTCGCGCTCTCGCCGGACGAGGTGGCGCAGATGAAGGCGGTGGTCGCGCGCCTCGCACGCAAGATCAAGGACGCCCTCGCCCTGCGCCAGCGCCAGGAGGAGAAGGGGCGGCTCGACTCGCGCCGGACCATCAGGAAGAGCCTGCAGTATGGTGGAGTCCCGATGGAGGTGTGCTTCCGGCGGCGCCACCGGGAGAAGCCAAAGCTCGTCACGCTCTGCGACGTGTCCGACTCGGTGCGCAACGCCTCGCGCTTCATGCTCCAACTGGTCTGGAGCCTGCAGGAGTGCTTTTCGCGCATGCGCTCGTACGTCTTCGTCTCGGAGATCGCCGAGGTGACCCAGGCATTCAAGACCTACCCGGTGGACCACGCGATCGAGTGGGCGCTCAAGTCCTCGCCGGTGGACTACCACTGCCGATCGGACTTCGGCTACGCCTTCAGCCGCTTCGTGCGCACGGAGATAGACTCGCTCGATCGGAAGACGACGGTGCTTGTCCTGGGCGACGCGCGCAACAACTACAACGACCCCCAGGCGTGGGCGATCCGTCAGATCCGGGAGCGGGTCAAGGGCATCATCTGGCTGAATCCGGAAGGGCAGTGGGGCTGGGGCATTGGCGACAGCGTGATGCCGCTGTATTCGCCCGCGTGCGACATCGTCAAGGAATGCCGCACCGTCGGCCAGCTGGTGCAGGTGGTGGACCAACTCGTCCACTCCTGGTGGCGCCGCGGGCGGTAGCGCCGTGCCGGTGCGTCTCGTCATCGCCCTCGTCGCCGCCGCGCTCCTGGCGGAGCCGGCGGGTGCCCAGGAGTGCATCACCGTCGAGAATTTCTCCAGGGGAAAGGTCGGCGAGTTCCCGCCCGACTGGAAGCCGCGCAAGGACGCCGGGCGCGAAGTCTACTCGATCCAGGAGATGGACGGCCTGCGCTTCCTCCACGCCATCGCCAAGGGCCTTGGTATCCAGGCCGCCAATCAGTACGAGTGGGACCCCAAGACATACCCGATGCTCGCCTGGTCCTGGCGTCCGGTTGAGTTCCCGGCGGGGCCGGACGAACGGCAGTCCAAGACCAACGACAGCGCCGTCTCCGTCTACGCCGTCTTCCCCCACACGCCCTGGTCGGTGAAGTCGCTCAAGTACATTTGGAGCGCGGTCGTGCCGGTGGGCACGCGTCTCTCCTCGAGCGGCGGCCTGACCCAGGCGCTGGTGATCCGGAACGGCACCGACCGGAAGGGCTCGTGGATGGAGGAGCGGGTCAACATCTTCGAGGACTACAAGAAGTTCTTCGACGAGACCGAGACGCCGAAGGCCTCCGGGATCGCCGTCCTCACCGACTCCGACGACACGAAGTCGACCGCGCAGGGCGACTACGCAAACTTCCGCCTCTGCAAGCCCTGAGCGGGGCGCCTGTGCCTCAGCCTGAGCAGGATCCCTTCGAGACTCTCTTCGAGCGCGGCGTCACCGACGGCCTTCCCGTCGTTCCTCCCACGCGCGAGCGCGTCGCCGCGATGGTCGCGGGCTCGGGGCGTGAGGCCGGCGAGCTGGTCGCGCTGGTGCCGCCGAATTTCGGCCGCGCCACCGTCGAGAAGATCGCGGTCAACGCGGTCATGGCCGGCTGCCGCCCCGAGTACCTGCCCGTCGTGATCGCCGGGGTCGAGGCCATGTGCGACGACGCCTTCGATCTCCACGGCGTCTCCGCCACGACCAACTTTCACTCGCCGCTCTTCATCGTCAACGGCCCCGCGCGAAAGGCGCTCGACATCAACTGCGCCGCGGGGGTTTTCGGGCCCGGCTGGCGCGCCAACGCGACCATCGGGCGGGCGCTCAGGCTCATCGTCGCCAACGTGGGTGGAGCGTCGGCCCGGACCATCAGCATGTCCACCATGGCGCACCCGGGGCGCTACACCTACTGCATCGGCGAGCACGAGGAAGAGAACCCCTGGGACTCGCTGGCCGTCGAGCACGGCTTCGCCCAGGACGAGAGCACGGTCGCGGCCTTCGCGGCCGAGGCGCCCCACGGCGTCTATGACCACCGGAGCCTGACGGCCAAGGACCTCCTCATCACCATCTCGCGCTCGCTGGAAGTCATCTCGCACCACAAGTCCACGCACCACGGTGACACGCTGGTCGTGCTCTCGCCCGAACACGCGCGCACCATCGCCGGCGACGGCTGGAGCAAGGCCGACATGCGCGACTTCCTCTGGCACCGGCTGCGCAAGCCCGTCAGCGAGCTGATCCCAGGGCTGGAGGGCGGCGATGGGTTGCCGGCTCACGTGATGGCCAAGTTCTCGCACCCGGAGACCGACGCGACGCTGATCCCGAAGTTCCGCGAGCCGGCCAACCTCAAGTTCGTGGTGGCGGGCGGCACCGCGGGCCGCTTCTCGGCCGTCATCCCGGGCTGGACCTTCCCGAAGATGTCGCGCCTGGTCATTAAGAAGGTACAATCGCCCCGGGAGGACCTATGACGACCGAAGAGTTCCTGGATCCGACCGACTCCGTCGCGGTGCCGCGCAAGACGGCCGCGCGCCTGGCCACGCTCGACGGCAAGGTGATCACGCTCCTCGACATTTCCAAGGCCAAGGGCGACCACCTGCTCGACCGCGTGGAAGAGCTGCTCCGCGAGCGCGCCAAGCCGAAGGCCATCCTGAGGAAGAAGAAGCCGACCTTCGCGCGGCCCGCGCCGGAAGACCTGCGGGCGGAGATCCTGAAGACGAGCGACGCCGTCATCGAGGCCCTCGCCGACTGAGGGTCCTGCACAACGTGCAGTGTGCACGACGGCGTGTGGTTCGAAGATCAGGGATTGCCGGCGGCGACGGTGATCTCGACCGAGTTCGCCAAGGCCGCGCGCGCCCAGGCATCCGCCTTGGGCGCCGACGCCTACAAGACGATCATGGTGCCGCACCCGATCCAGACGCTCACCCGCGACGAGGTCAGGGTGCTGGCCGACAAGGTGTTTGACGAGATCGTCGCCCGCCTCACTACGAGCTAAGTTTCCGCAGGCGGCTCAAAAAGGTCCAGATGCGAGGCGGCGCCCGAAGGGCCGCACGCGAGGCGTAGTCCTTCTACGTTGAGCGTGCGGCCGAGGGCGCCAACGAAGCAGATGGGCCTTTTTCAGACGCCTGGCAGGCTCCAGACGCGGCCGACGGAGGGCTCGTCGGTCAGGGTGAACTGGGGCAGGGCGAAGTCGGCCGCGAGGTCCTGGAAGACCACGCGCACGCGCTTGCCGATGGCGACCTTGGCCTCGGCCTCGGGCTTCCCGTCCGGTGTCACGAGGTTGGCGATGATCCTGAGCGCCTCGTCCGCCGTGGGCTTGCCGCGCTGCTCGTCGAGCTCCACCAGCACCACCGCGTAGGGCGTCCACTCCTTGAAGCCCGGCTGGATGGCGTGATGCACCACCTCGTAGGAGTAGATGTGGCCCTTGCCGCTGACCTCCTTCCACTCCCACTCGAGGGCGGCGCACCAGGGGCAGGCGTGGCTCGGCGGGTAGCGCATGAGTCCGCAGGCCTTGCAGCCGCGCAGCATCAGCTTGTGGCCGCGAGCCAGCTTGAAGTGCTCGCGCCACTCCGAGTCGTTCTCCGGAATCACCAGGTTCATGCCGCGGTATTCGACGTTGGCCATTTCTATCGCTCCTAGCTATGAAGTATCAGGGCGGAGCCGGTCGGCGGCATCGCCCATCCGAGGTTCATCGTGATCTTCGCGTCCTTGACCTGCCGGCACTTGCCCGGGGAGTAGTCGTAGCTGTGCTTGCCCTCCGCCCAGCCGGGGCAGTAGTCGTCCACGCGCCCGCGCAGCTGGCGGACGTTCTCGATGACCATGCTCATGCCGTGGGTGTAGCCCTCGCAGAGGTGGCCGCCCGAGGTGTTGTTCGGCCGCTTGCCGCCCAGCTCGATGATGCCGCTCGACACGTACTGCCCGCCCTCGCCTTTCTTGCAGAAGCCGAACTCCTCGAGCTGGAGCATGGTCGTGAAGGTGAAGGCGTCGTAGGAGCCCGTGACGTCCACGTCCTCGGGCTTGATGCCGGCCTGGCCGAAGACGATGCCCTTGGCGTAGTAGCCTGCGACGCGGGAGATGGGGCCGGCGGCCCAGTGGAAGTCGGTGCGCGCCTTGTTGACCCTGCCGGCCACGCCCATGACGTAGGCGGGCTTCTGCTTGAGGTCGCGCGCGCGCTCGGCCGAGGTGACGATGATGCAGGTCGCGTTGTCCGTCTCGACGCAGCAGTCGAGCAGATGGAGGGGCTTCGTGATCCAGCGTGAGCCGACGACGTCCTCGACCGTCACGCGCTCCTTCAGGAGCGCCTTGTGGTTCTGAGAGGCGTGCTTGCTGTGCGCCACGCGCACGCGTGCCACCTGCTCGGAGGTCGTGCCGTACTCGTACATGTGGCGCATGAACGTGGGCGCGAAGCTCTGCCCGGCGCTGCGCATCCCGAAGGGCATCTGCGCCAGGTCGAGCCCGCGCACGGGCTGGGCGGCGCGCGCGCCGGTGCCGCCGATGCGGAAGTCGGAGTAGCCGTTCATGGAGCGGAAGATCGCCACCGTGTTGCACATGCCCGACTCGATCGCGCCCATCGCCAGGCCCACCAGCGCCTCGGTCGAGGAGCCGCCGCCGAACACGTCCATGTAGAAGTTGAGGCGGATGCCGAGGTCGGGGGCGACCCAGTTGGCCGGCGTCGAGTCGCCGCTCTGGTAGGACATCATGCCGTCCACGTCGGCGGCCTTGAGCCCCGCGTCGGCCATGGCCGTCTTCACGGCCTCGACCGCCATGGCCCGCGTGCTCCGGCCCGAATGCTTGCTGTACTCCGTCTCGCCCACGCCCACGATGCAGTACTTGTCCTTGAGCCCAGCCATCACGCCTCCTTGAGAGAGAGTTCGAGCCGACGCGGCGGCCGGGCCCAGGCGAGGAGCCCCAGCGCCACCACGTTGAGCGCCGCGCTGCCGACCCAGGCCGGGCCGTAGCTGCCGGTGCGATCATAAATGAAGCCGGCGCCCAGCGGGCCCAAGGCCGCCATGGAGCCCGACATCGCAAAGAGCAGGCCGACCAGGCTGCCGGCCTGCCGGCGCCCGAAGAAATCCGCCACGATCGCGGGGAAGAGCGACCCGACGGCGCCGTACGAGAACCCGAACGCGATCGACGCGGCGTAGAGGCCGGGGAGGGCGCCGGCCACCGCGAACCCGAGAAAGGCCGCGATCTGGAGCAGGAGCCCGATGCCGATCGCCGACCGGCGGCCGATGCGGTCGGAGACGCCGCCCAGGATGAGGCGGCCGAGGATGCCCGCCAGACCGAGCGCGCTCACGAGCGTCGCGGCCACGAGCGGGTCGACACCCAGCCCGCGGGCCAGGGGCACCAGGTGGACCAAGGGCGCGAAGACTGGAATCCACGTGGCCGCGAAGAGGGCGAAGAGCACCCAGAAGGCCCGCGTCCGCATCGCCTGGCGCATCGTGTAGTCGCGGCCGCGCTCGGGCCGGACGACGTTGGCCTCGGCGGGGGGGTCGCCATCGGGCGTGAAGCCGAGTCCCTCGGGATCGCGCTTCATGAAGGGGGCCAGGAGGTTGAGCGTCACGAGGATGGCCGCGCCGAAGATGACGTAGGCCCGGCGCCAACCCACGCTCGACACGAGCAGCTGGGCGATCGGCGGCAGGCAGAAGGCGCCGAAGCTGCCGCCCGCCGAGGCCAGGCCCGTCGCGAGCCCCCGCCGTCTGGCGAACCAGCGAGCCACCGTGGCAGTGCAGGGGACGTTCGCCGTGGACATGCCGACGGCGGCCACGACGCCGTAGAAGACGTACGGGTGCCAGATTGCGCTGGTCGCGCTCATGGCGATCCAGCCCGCGCCGAGGAACACGCCGCCCGTGGCGATGACGGCGTGAGGCCCCCAGCGGTCCGTCAGCCGGCCCGAGACGGCGGCCAGGCCGCTGTAGCCGAAGGCGTAGAGCGCGAAGGCGCCGGAGAGCGCGCCGCGACTCCAGCCGAATTCCTCGAGCAGCGCGGAGAAGAAGACCCCGAAGGAGAATTGTGCGCCGTAGGCCATGAAGAAGACGGAGAAGGCCGCCCCCACGACCACCCAGCCGTAGAACGGCGCGGGCCTCACTCAGTGGCGCCCGGCGCCGGACTTTCTGATGGGCCGCGGCTGGTCGTTGTTCCGCGGCAGGCCGTTGGGCCGCGGCAGGAGATCGCGTAGGAACTTGCCGGTGTACGAGCCGACGCTCTGGGCGACCTGCTCGGGCGTGCCTTCGACGACAATCTCTCCGCCGGCCGCGCCGCCCTCGGGCCCGAGGTCAATGACCCAATCCGCCGTCTTGACGACGTCGAGATGGTGCTCCACCACGAGGACCGTGTTGCCCGCGTCCACGAGGCGGTTGAGCACCACGAGGAGCTTCTTCACGTCGTCCAGGTGCAGGCCGGTCGTCGGCTCGTCGAGAATGTAGAGCATGTCCGAGGCGAGCCTGGCGGAGAGCTCCGCGGCGATCTTGAGGCGCTGGGCCTCGCCGCCGGAGAGCGTCGTCGCCGGCTGGCCGAGGCGGAGATACCCCAGCCCCACCTCCTGCAGCACCTTGAGCCGCCGCGCGAGGACCGGCTGCGCCCCGAAGAACTCGACGGCCTCGTCCACGGTCTGCTTCAGCACCTGGCTGATGTTACGGTTCTTGTAGGTGACCTGCAGCACGTCCGGGCGGTACCGGCGCCCTTCGCACTCTTGGCAGGTGACGTAGACGTCTTCGAAGAAGTACATCTCGAGCTTCTGCAGGCCGTCGCCCTGGCAGGCCTCGCAGCGCCCGCCGGGCACGTTGATGGAGAAGGCGCCCGCGGCGAGCCCAAGCGCCTTGGCCCGCGGCAGCCCGGCGAAGAGCTTGCGAATCTCGTCGAAGGCCTTGACGTAGGTGACGGGATTCGAGCGCGGCGTGCGGCCGATCGGCTCTTGGTTGATCAGGTGGATGCCCTTGATGAACTCCATCCCGAGGACTTCGTCGTGGGCGCCGGGACGCGCCGGCTCGATCTTGAAGTGGCGCGCCAGCACGCGGTAGAGCGTGTCGTGGACGAGCGTGGACTTGCCGGAGCCCGAGACGCCCGTGACGCAGGTGAGCGTATGGAGCGGGATGCGCACGGTCAGGTTCTTCAGGTTGTGCTCGCGCGCCCCTCGGATCACGAGGGCACGACGCCCCTCCCGCCGGGTCAGCGGCACCAGGATGCTCTCGCGGCCGGTCAGGTACGCGGCGGTGAGCGAGCGCGGGTCCTTGGCGAACTCAGCCTGGGTGCCCGCAAAGACGACCGCGCCGCCCCGCTCGCCCGACCCCGGCCCCATCTCGACCAGGTAGTCGGCGGACTCGATGAAGGAGCGGTCGTGCTCGACGATGATGACGGTGTTGCCCGCCTGCGCCAGCTCGCGGCAGAGCTCGGCCAGCCGCTCGGTGTCGCGCGCGTGGAGCCCGATCGAGGGCTCGTCGAGCACGTACAGCGTGCCCACGAGCTGCGCGCCCAGCTGGTTGGCGAGGTTGATGCGCTGGGCCTCGCCGCCCGAGAGCGTGCGCGTCTGGCGTCCGAGGGTCAGGTAGCCGAGCCCGACTCGCTGGAGGAAGGAGAGCTTGGCGCGCAGCAGCTTGAGCGCCTCGCGCCCCACCGCCGCCTCCCCCGGCGAGAAGCTGATGGATTCCAGGAAGGTGTTGAGGTCCTCGACGGTCTTGGCGTTCCAGTCGGCGATGGTGGCGTCGCCGACCGTGACCGTCAGCGCCTCGGGACGGAGCCGCGCCCCGCCGCAGCGCGGGCAGGGCCACTGGCTGCGGTAGCGGGAGAGGAAGACGCGGACGTGGAGCTTGTAGCGGTAGCCCTCGACCTCCTCGAAGAAACCCTGGATCCCGGGGAAATCGTCGCCGCCCTGGTAGATCCATTCGCGGTCCTTCTGGGCGAGTTGGGCGTAAGGGCGCGAGATGTCCACGCCCCGCTTCTTGGCCGCCTTCAGGAGCTGCTTCTGGTACCGGCGTCCCGAGGGCTGCGACCAGGGCGCGACGGCGCCCTCGCCGATGCTGCGCGAGGGGTCGGGCACGACGAGCGCCTCGTCGTAGCGCAAGATATTGCCGAAGCCCTTGCACTCGGGGCAGGCGCCGAGCGGATGGTTGAACGAGAAGAGGAGGGGCTGGGGCCGCGCGAGGGGCATATCGCAGCGCGGGCAGCGAAACTCGCGGCTCACGGTCAGCGGGCCATGTCCGACGATTTCCACGGTGGCGCGCCCGTCGCCCTCGCTGAGAGCCGTCTCGATCGACTCGGTGACGCGGCGCCGGCTCCCGGGCGAAAGTGTGACGCGGTCGAGCACGACCTGGACGGGCTGGCCGTCGAGGGCAGGCAGGGTGACGCCCGGCGACTGCGCATCGGCCAGATCGAGCAGCGTCTCGCCCACCTTGATGCGGGCGAAGCCGCGCTGCACGAGCGCGGCCACGAATGCCTTCGGATCGGGGCGCGGCGCGGCCGGCAGGGGGAAGCAGACCAGGGCGCGCGCGCCCGGGTGGTCGCGGATCAGCTCGTCCGCCACGCGCTCGGCCGAGTCGCTCCTCGCCTCGCTGCCGCATTTGGGGCAGTGGACGCGCCCGACCTTGGCGAAGAGCAGGCGCAGGTAGTCGTGGAGCTCGGTCGCCGTGCCGACGGTGGAGCGCGCCGTCCGCACCGGGTTCTTCTGCTCCAGGGCGATCGCCGGGCGGATGTGCTCGATGCGGTCCACGTCGGGCCGGTCGAGCCGCTCGAGGAACATGCGGGCGTAGGCCGACAGGGATTCGATGTAGCGCCACTGCCCCTCGGCGAAGATCGTGTCGAAGGCCAGGGAGGACTTGCCCGAGCCCGACACGCCGGTCACGACCGTCACCCGGTCGTGCGGGATGGCGAGCGTGACGTTCTTCAGGTTGTTCTGCCTGGCTCCCTCGATCCGGAGCCAGAGGGGCTGCGCCATCCGATAGGTCCTCCTGAGATGGAAAGTCTACCCGACGCGGCACCAGCGCGGCAACTCTGAGCCGGCGAGCGACGCGCGCTCGACCGCATGGCCCGAGCCTGGTGCGCTGCGATCAGAGGCCGATCTGCGCCTTCACGTAGCGGGCGATCTCGGCGTGGGTGGCGAACCACACGCCGGCATGCCCGCGGATGTGCTCGATCAACCGGGCCAGGAGCGCGATGCGCGAGCGGTGGCCGATGATGTGGGGGTGCATGGTCAAGAGGAACAGCCCCCGCTCGGCATAGGCCCCGTCGAACTCCGCCTTGAAGATGTCGAGCACCGAGGCCGGCGGCGTGTAGGGGCGCAGGGCCGAGAAGCGGTCCATGTTGAAGTAGATCGCGTCGTCTCGGATCCACTCCACCGGCAGCTCGACCATGCCGGTGGGCTGGCCGTCTTCCAGCAGCTCGTACGGCTCGTCGTCGGCCATCAGCGAGGAGTCGTAGACGAGGCCCATCTCGCGGGAAATGGCCAGAGTGTGCGGGCTGAAATCCCAGGACGGCGTGCGAATGCCCACTGGCCGGACACCGCTGATTCGCTCCAGCGTGTCGGCGGCGCGCTTCTGCAAGTCGCGCTCCGTCTCGGCGGGCAGGATGCTGTTGCGCTCGTGGATCCAGCCGTGGGTGCCGATCTCGTGTCCCTCGGCGACGACGCGCCGCTGCTCGTCGGGATAGAGCTGGGCGATGACCGCGGGCACAAAGAAGGTCGCCGGGACGTGGTGCTGCTTCAGCAGCGCCAGGATGCGAGGGACGCCCTGCCGGTTCCCGTACTGGCCCTGCGAGAGCTTCCCGGGCGAGCTCTCCCCCTCCCGGAGCGTGCCGCTCTCGTGATCGGAGTCGAACGAGAGTGCGACGGCCACCCGCGCGCCGTCCTTCCACTGCATTGGCTTGAGCGAGCGGCCGGCCCGAACCTTGCCGACGATGCCGCGCCACTTTGCTTCCGCCCACTGCCAGGGCGCTTCCTGTCCGCCGCTCTTTGGGTCGCTCATCATCCGCTCCTCTTTCCGGGATCAACGAATCGGGCCCTTGCCGCTATCAGCCCGTCCTGCGCCTCGTGCTCCGCGCGCGCGGTCCAATCACGCCCCGGTGGGCTCGGCGGCGCTCCTCAGTAGCGCGGAATCCCCAGCGTGAACCCCCCGTCCACCGCGTACACACCACCCGTGCAATAGCTCGCCTCGGGCGACAGCAGGAACAGCACGAGGTCGGCGACCTCTGCGGGCGTTCCCTCACGGCCGAGCGGGATGCGCGCCAGCTTCGTCGTGTGCTCCGCCTCCCCCGCGGGACCGCGCGCCGCCGCCAGCACGCGGTCCGTCCCGATCAGCCCCGGCGCCACGGCGTTGACGCGGATGCCATGCGGCGCCAGCTCCACGGCCATCACGGCGGTGAGCTGATTGAGCCCGGCCTTGGACGCCCCGTAGTGGGCGATGCCCGGCCGCGCCAGCCGGCTCGCGCTTGACGAGATGTTGACGATGCTGCCGCCACTGCGCGCCTCGATCATGCGCCGCGCCACCGCCTGCGTCACCAGGAACGGCCCCTTCAGGTTGGTGTTGAGCACACGGTCCCACTCCTCCGCGGCCATCTCGAGAAGCGGCGTCACCGGATAGATGCCCGCGCAGTTCACCAACCCCCTGATCGGGCCGGCGACGCGGAACGCCTCGGCCGCCATGCGCTCGACCTGATCCGGGCTCGACACGTCCGCGGCGATGGCATGGACGCGCCGTCCGGCCTCGGCGAGCGCCCGGCGGGTGGCCTCGAGCTGCTCTGTGTCGACGTCGCACAGCACGAGCACGGCGCCGTGCTCGGCCAGCATCTCGACCAGCATCCGGCCGATCCCGGATGCGGCGCCCGTGATCAGGAACGCCTGCCCAGAGAACCACACCCCCACGCTCAGGCCTCGCGCCCGTCGACACCGCGGTCGAAGGTCCACCCGATCGGGCCTCGCTGGCGGCGGAGTGCCTCGCGGCATTCCTTCGTCCCCAGCTCGTCCAGCGCGCCGCCTTCGGGCATGAGCACCACGCCGTAGGCCTCGCGTGCGGCCTCCAGCGAGACCTTGCGGTCCAGCACGTCGGACAGGACCAGCTCGGGGTCCCGATCGAGCGGGTCCCCGTAGCCAGCTCCGCCGGCGATGTACTCCCAGAGCTGGTCGCCCGCGTGGAGCACGATCATCTTCTTCGACGGCAGCTCCTCCCGTCGCCCGTCCTTGCGGAGGATGAAAGCGCGGGCGCACCGGCCGGGCGCGCCGCCATGGAGCCCCCAGGGCGCCGACGCGAAGCGCTCGCCGCGGTGGGAGACCATGACGTCGGTGGTCGTGGCCTCGAACACCTTCTCCAGCCCCAGGCCCCCGCGGAACTGCCCCGCGCCGCCCGAGTCCGTCCAGAGGCCGGCGCGCGGGATGCGCAACGGAAAGCCCATCTCCACCGACTCCACCGGGATGTTCATGCAGTTGGAGACGTCGGTCTCGATGGCATCGATCCCGTCCTTCCGCGGGCGCGCGCCCATGCCGCCCGCGGCGAGCTCGCTGGCCACGAAGGGGCGGCCGGTGTGCGGGTCGCTTCCGCCGAGGGCCATAACGAGCAGCGTGCCGGAGTTGGCGGCGGGCATGCGGTGGGGCAGCGCCCGGACCAGCGCGCCGAGGATGGTGTCGGCGATGCGCTTGATGGTCGCCGTGCGGCAACTCACCGGCGCCGGCGGCCACGGGTTCACCACCGTCCCCTCGGGCAGCACCGCGTCCACCGCGCGGAAGCAGCCCCCGTTGTTCGGGACGGACGGGTCGGAGATGGCGCGGATGGCATAGTACACTGCCGACAGGGTTGACGCCGGCACCGAGTTGAAGGGCCCGCGCACCTGCGGATCCGTCCCCGTGAAGTCGAACGTCATGGACGAGCCCCGCACCCGGAGCGTCACCGCGATCTTCACGCGGCGGTCGAGCTCCACGCCGTCATTGTCGAGATAGTCCTCGAAGCGGTACTCCCCGTCGGGAATGGCCTCGATCCCCTGCCGCGTCAGCGTCTCCCCCCGCGTGAGCAGCTCCTCGATATAGTCCAGCACGATCTGGGTCCCATGAGTGGCGAAGAGCTCGCGCAGCCGGATACCGCCCAGCCGCCCTGCCGCCACCTGAGCCATGAGGTCGCCGGTGAACACGTCCGGCAGGCGGACATTGCGGGTGAGGAGGCCAAACAGGTTCTCGTCCAGCTCCCCCGCCCGGAAGAGCTGCGTGGGCGGGATGATGATGCCCTCCTGGTACAGCTCGGTGGCGTCCGTCGGCACGCTGCCGGGCGTGCGCCCCCCCACGTCCTGGTGGTGGCACATGGTGCACGCCAGCGCCACCGCTTGCCCCTCGGAGAACACGGGCACCGCCAGGGTGATATCCGGCAGGTGGGTGCCGCCGTCGTAGGGATCGTTCAGGAGATAGGCGTCGCCGTCCCGCATGCGCGCGGGCGGGAAGGCCCGCACGAGGCGCCGCGCGGCGAACTGGAGCGCCCCCAGGTGAATGGGAATGGCTGCCGCCTGGGCGATGGTCTCCCCCTGGGTATTGAAGAGCGCCGCCGAGGCGTCGAGGCCTTCCTTGACGATGGGCGACGCCGCGCTCTTGAGCAGCGTCAGCTCCATCTCGTCGGCGATGGTGTCCAGGCGGTTGCGCAGCACCTCCAGGAGGATGGGGTCGATGACCGTACGCGCGCTCAAGACGCTCTCCTGATGCGCAGGTTCCCCGAGGCGTCCACGAGGGCCGTGTGCCCCGGAGGGAGGACCGTGGTGGTGTCGTCCTGCTCGACGATGGCCGGTCCCGGCACCCGCGACCCGAGCGGCAGGCGGGCGCGATCGTAGACGGCCGTCGTGACGAAGCCGCCGGGAGCGAAGTACGCGCGCCGCTCGCCGACGCGCGCGCCGTCCGCCGCGCCGGCGGCGCGCGCGGGCGGCCGCACCACGGGTCGCGGGAGCGGGAAGGTGTGCACTGCCCGGAAGTTGACGAACTCGGCCGGCTGCTGCACGCGCGCGTAACCGTAGACGCGCTCGTGCGCCGCATGGAAGGCGCCCACGGCCTTCGGCACCCGCTCGCGGGTGAGCGGGGCGGCGATAGGCACCTCGAGCTCGTAGGCCTGGCCGACGTACCGCATGTCCGCCGAGTAGGCGACGCGGACCTCGGCAGCCGGCACGCCTTCTTCCCGCATCCGCGCCTGGCCGGCCGCATCCAGCTCGGCGAGGCACTGGTTGACCGCGTCCAGGTCGACGCCGTCGGTGCCCGCCTGGAGTGTCCGCGCATGGTGGTGCTCGATGGCGGCGGCCAGCAGGCCGAAGGCCGCCAGGACTCCCGGCGTCTCGGGCACGATCACCTCAGCCATGCCCATCTCCTCGGCCAGCGGCGCGCCGTGCACCGGTCCCGCGCCCCCCAGCACCACCAGCGCGAACTGCCGGGGGTCGTAGCCGCGCTTGATGGTCACGAGGCGGATCTGGTCGGCCATCCGCGCATTGATCACGCGGTGGATGCCCGCCGCCGCCGCGATCAGGTCCAGGCCGAGCCGGCTGGCGACGGCGCCGACGGCGCGCTCGGCGGCTCCCACATCGAGCGCCATCAAGCCGCCGGCGAAACGCTCCGGGTTCAGGTAGCCGAGCAGGAGGTTGGCGTCGGTCACCGTCGCCTGGTCGCCGCCCCGGCCATAGCACGCGGGGCCGGGATCGGCGCCGGCGCTCCGGGGGCCCACGCGGAGCCCGCCGGCCCCGTCGATCCACGCGATGCTCCCGCCGCCGGCTCCGATGGTGTTCACGTCCACCATGGACGTGCGCACCGGGTACGGCCCGATCGAGCCCTCGCTGGCGATGAGCGGCGCGCCGCCCCGCACCACCGCCACGTCATTGCTCGTGCCGCCCATGTCGAGGGAGACGAAGTCGTGCACCTCGGAGCGCTCGGCCGCGAACCGGGCGCCGATGACACCCCCGGCCGGGCCCGAGAGGAAGAGGGTCACCGGCTGCCGCGCCGCCAGCGACGCAGAGACGATCCCGCCCCGCGAGCGCATGACGAGGGGCACGCCCGGGATGCCGAGGCCCCGTAGCGTCTCGGCCAGGCCGGCGAGGTAGCGCTTCACCACAGGGCCCACGTAGGCGTCGAAGGCGGTGACGCACAGGCGCTCGTACTCCCGGAAGGTCGGATCCACCTCGGACGAGAGGGAGACGCTGATCTCCTGCGCCACCGCCTGGCAGATCTCGCGGGTGCGGCGCTCGTGCGCGGGATTGACGAAGGAGAAGAGGTAGCACACCGCGATCGCCTGCACGCCCTGGTCCCGGAGGCCCGCCACGGCGGCGCGGACCTGCTCCTCGTCGAGCGGCGTGAGGACGGCCCCGCGGGCGTCGAGCCGCTCGCGGATGCCGATGCGGCGCCGCCGCGGCGCCAGAAAGGTCGGTGTCTCGGGGTCCATGTCGAGGTCGTACATGCGCGAGCGCTTCATCCGCCCGAGCTCCAGCACGTCCTCGAAGCCCTCGGTGGTGAGGATCGCCGTGACCGCGCCTTTCTGCTCCAGCACGGCGTTGGTGGCGACGGTCGTTCCGTGGATGAACCGCTCGACGGCCCCGGCGGGGGCGCCCGCCAGCGCCAGGACTCGGCGCACCGCCGCGTCGATGCCCTCCAGCAAATCCTTGGGCGTGGTGGGGACCTTGGTCAGGACCAGGCGGCCCTCGCCGTCGAGGGCCACGATATCGGTGAAGGTGCCGCCGATGTCGACGCCGATCTGCATGCGCGCGGTCCCCCCGACCCGCCGACCGATTCTAGCAGGGTTCGGTGCCTCTCCATCGGGTTCCCGTCCTGGGTTTCCCGCGTCATCCGGCGCAGCCCCATCTGGTCTTTGCCTTCGCCTTCGCCAACAGCTGCTCCATATATTCGGGGACTCGGAGAACAGGTCCGCACCCGACGGCGGCGCGGTACTATGCCGCCATGCGTGAGCTCCTGGACCGTCTCGACGGCTGGCGCGACGAGCAGATCGAATTCCTCGCCCGCCTGGTGAACCACGACAGCGGCACCGACGACCCGATCGACAGTAACCGCGTCGGCGCCATCCTCGCTGAGCGGCTCGATCTCCTGGGCTTCACCACGCGGCGCATCCCCCAGGAGCGTTTCGGCGACCACATCGTGGGAGAGAAGTCCGGCACGGGGCCCAAGCGCTTCCTCTTCGTCGGGCACTTCGACACGGTCTTCCCGTCGGGGACCGTGAAGCACCGCCCGTTCCGGATCGACGAGCGAGGTCTGGCCTGGGGTCCCGGCGTCTACGACATGAAGGGCGGCCTCGCCGCCGTACTCTACGCGCTCCGCGCCCACAAGGAAGCCAGGACGCGCGCCTGGGCGGAGACCAGCGTCGCCGTCGTGTTCAACTCCGACGAGGAACGGCTCTCACCCACCTCTCACGACCTGATCCAGGCCGAGGCCCGCCGGGCGCACAGCGTGGGCATCCTCGAGCCCGCGCGCCCCGGCGGCGAGTACGTCATGGCCCGCAAGGGAGCGGGCACGTTCCATCTGGAGGTCACGGGCAAGGCCGCGCACGCCGGGCTCCAGCCCGAGCTGGGCGCGAGCGCCATCTGGGACCTGGCGCAGAAGGTCGCCGCGCTCCACGCGCTGACCGACTTCGACAGCGGCACCACGGTCAACGTGGGCACCGTCAAGGGCGGCGAGCGCCCGAACGTGGTGGCCGACCACGCCATCGCCGAGATCGACCTCCGGGCCTGGACACAGGAGGAGGCCGACCGCGCCATCGCCACCATGCGCGAGATCTGCGAGCGCGTCCGCGTGCCCGGCACCACTGCGCGCTTCTGGGGCCGCGTGCACTTCCCGCCCTGGCCGCCCGGGCACCCCGGCACCGAGCGGCTGCTCGAGATCATGCGTGCCTCGGGGCGTGAGCTGGGGGTGGAGGTCAGGGCTATCAAGACCGGCGGCGGCTCCGACGGCAACCACACCTCGGCGGTGGCCCCCACCATCGACGGCCTCGGCCCCAAGGGGAGCCGCGCCCACAGCGCCGAGGAGTTCATCGAGGTGGCCACCCTGCTGGAGCGGACGAAGATGATCGCGGTCTTCCTCGACCGCTGGGCGGCCGGTTTTTCCATCGGGTAGGCGCTTTCGACGGGATCGCGCGCCAGGCTAGAGCGTCAGGCGAAGTGGCAGGCTACGAGCTGCCCGCCGACCGAGCGCAGCGGCGGCTCCTCGGCGGCGCACACGTCCTTGGCAACCGGACACCGGGTCCGGAACCGGCAGCCGCTGGGGACGTCGCGCGGGTTCGGCGGCTCGCCCTCGAGGGAGAACTCCAGGGTCACGCGCCGTCCGCCGATGCGGGGAACCGCCGCGAGCAGCGACTGCGTGTAGGGGTGGCGCGGCGCCTCGAACACGCCGGCGGCCTCGCCGAGCTCCACGATCTTGCCGAGGTACATGACCGCGACCCGCCGGCACATCGCCTGCACCACCGCCAGGTCGTGGGAGATGAAGAGATAGGTGAGCGCGAAGGTCTCCTGAAGGCGGCGGAATAGCTTGAGCACGCTGGCCTGGACCGAGACGTCAAGCCCCGAGGTAGGCTCGTCGAGGATGATCAGCCGCGGCTTGAGCGTGAGGATGCGCGCCAGGGCCACGCGCCGCTGCTGGCCCCCGGACAGCTCGTGCGGGTAGAGATCGAGGTGGGCGTCGGGCAGGCCCACGGCCCGCAGGATCGCCTGCACCTGCTCCGCGCGCTCGGCCCGCGAGAAGGTGGTGTGAATCTTCAGCGGCTCGTGCAGGGAGTTCTTGATCTTCCAGCGCGGGTCGAGCGACGCGCCGGGATCCTGGTAGACGTACTGGAGGTCCTTGGCGACCTTCCGGCGCTCGGGCGCCGGGAGTCGGCCGATCTCCCGGCCCAGGAAGCGGATCTCGCCGGCCGTCGGCGCGTGGATTCCCATCACGGTCTTCCCCAGCGTCGACTTTCCGCAGCCGCTCTCGCCAACGAGACCGAGCGTCTCCCCCGGCCACACCGCGAGGGTCACCCCGTCCACCGCCCGGAGCCAGCCGGTGCGACGGCCGAAGGCGTTCCGCGTCGGGAAGTACCGGGCCAGCTCCAGGACCTCGAGCAACGGCGCCGGACGCTCCGTGGCCTGCGTCATGCGGCCTGCCTCATGCGTCTGGCCTCACGGCGCCGCCACCGGGTGGTAGCACCGGACGCGGTGCTCGCCGCCGACGGTCTGTGCCTCCGGCCGGCCGGCACGGCACTCCACCGTGGCGGAGTCGCAGCGTGGGTGGAAGCGGCAGCCCGGCGGCGGTCCGATCAGGCTGGGCACCTCCCCCGGGATGTCCCGGATCTCCCCGCCAGGGTTTGGCAGGCTCTCGAGCAGCCGCTGCGTGTACGGGTGCGCGGGCCGGTGAAAGAAGGCGTCGGTGGGCGCCGACTCCATCTCCTGTCCGGCGTACATGACGACGACCCGATCGCAGATCTCATGCGCGGTGCCCAGGTCGTGCGTCGTGAAGAGCACGGACACGCCCCGCTCCTTCACGAGCGCGCGGAGCAGGCGGAGGATCTGCGCCTGGATGGTCACATCCAGCGCCGTCGTGGGCTCGTCGGCGATGATCAGGTCGGGGCGCGGCAGGAACGCCATGGCGATCATCAGCCGCTGCCGCTGGCCGCCGGAGAACTCGTGCGGCAGGCGACGCAGGGCGCGCTCGGGCTCCGGAATCTGCACCGCGCGCAGGATCTCGAGCGCCGCCTCGCGGTCCGCACGCCGCCGATCGCGCGGGTAGCCGCGGAGCAGCGCCGGCCAGCGTCCCGGCGCCGCCGGCCCGCCCTCGTCCCGCCGCCGCGGCGACTTCCACTTCATGAGGTCCATGATCTGCGTCCCCACGGTGAAGAGGGGGTTGAAGGAGCTGAACGGGTCCTGCGGGATGAAGGTGATGGCCGTGCCGCGCACCTCGTCGTTGACGACGTTGCGGTCCTCCCGGAGCAGATCCCGGCCCTTGAAGCGGATCTCGCCGCCGCGGATTCGCGCCGCCCCCATTGGCAAAATGCCGAGGATCGCCCGCGCGAGGGTGGTCTTGCCGCAACCGCTCTCGCCCACCAGCCCCACCACCTCGCCCGGCGCGATGCCCAGGTTGATGCGGTCCAGCACCTGGGCCACGCCCTGGTCGGTGGCGAACTCCACCTCCAGCTCGCGCACGGAGAGCAGCTCAGTCACCGGAGTCCTTAGCGCCGCCTTGCCCGCGGCGGATCCGGGGGTCCAGCACGTCGCGCAGCCCGTCGCCGAGCAGGTTGAAGCCCATGACGGTGAGGAAGATGGCCAGACCCGGCGCGGCCGCATACCACCACGCATCCGGCAGGAACTCGCGCGCTTCCGCGATGGTCCGGCCCCATTCCGGCGTGGGCGGCGGCGGCCCCAGCCCGAGGAAGCCCAGCGCCGCCGCGGTGAGGATGGTGAAGCCCATGCCGATGGAGGCGCGCACGATGATCGGCGAGGCGACGTTGGGCAGCACGTGCAGCGCGATCAGCCGGACGGGCGAGGCCCCAAGGGCGGCGGTGCACTCGATGAAGACCTCCTTCTGGAGCGAGCGTGTCTCCGCGTAGACCAGCCGGGCGAACCACGGCCAGTAGGTGACGGACAGGGCGAGGATCACGTTGGGGAGCGACGGGCCCAGGGTCTGCGCGATGGCGATGGCCAGGACCACCTGGGGGATGGCCAGGAAGATGTCGGACACGCGCATCAGGAGATCGCTCAGCCAGTTGTGGTAGTAGCCGGCGATGAGACCCACGGGCACCCCGATCACGAGCGAGGCGCCGACCGCGATGACGCCGATGAGGATGGTGATCCGGGCGCCGAAGAGCAGCCGGCTATAGATGTCGGCTCCCATCCGGTCGGTGCCGAGCAGGTGCTGGGCCCCGGGCGGCCGGAGCCGCTCGGCCGGGTGGAGCTCGAACACGTCCTCCGGATGCGTCGCGAGCACGGGAGCGAGGACCGCGCAGACCACCAGGGCCAGGATCAGCACGAGCCCGATCAGCGCCGACCGGTCCCGGCACACCCGCGAGAGGACGAAGAGGACGGCGCTCACGACGCTCCCACGCGCGGATCGACGAAGGTCTGGACGATGTCGACGAGCAGGTTGACGACCATGAAGATCGCCCCCGCCCACACCGTGAAGCCCATCACCCCGTTGTAGTCGGAGCGCATGATGGAGTTCACCGCATAGGTCCCGATCCCCGGCCAGTCGAACACGGTCTCGGTGACGACCGCCCCTGCCAGGAGAATGCCGAACAAGAGCCCGATCTGGGTCACGGTGGACGTGAGCGCGCTGCGAAGGATGTACTTCCAGACGATCACGGAGCGCGGCAGCCCCATGGCGCGCTCGTAGAGGACGGAGTTGGACTGCATCACGTCCAGGACCCCCGCCCGGGTGAACCGGACGAGCGTGGCCAGGGCCGGGAACGCCAGCGTCGCGGTGGGCAGCGCCAGGTGGGCCAGCGCTGCCCCGAGGGCCGCCCCGTCCCACGCCAGCACCGCGTCGACGACGAAGAGCCCCGTCACACCGCGCGGAGGGAAGCCCTGGAGACGCCCGTTGAGCGGCATCCAGCCGAGGCGCATGGCGAAGAGGAGCTGGAGCATGATCCCGAGCCAGAAGCTGGCGATGGCCAGGCCGGAGACCGTGATCACGCGCAGGGCGTGGTCGAGGGCCGAGTTGCGCCACAGGGCGGAGACCACACCCAGCGGGATCCCGACGACCACCGAGAAAGCCATGGCCACCAACGTGAGCTCGATGGTGGCCGGGAGACGGCTCGCGAGGTCGTCCGAAATGGGGCGCGTGGTGTACAGGCTCGTGCCCATATCGCCCCGGAGGAGGCGGCCGACGTAGCTGACGAACTGGACCGGCAGCGGCCGGTCGAAGCCGAGCTGCCGCCGCAGGGCCTCCACTTGAGCCGGGGTGGCTGTGTCGCCCGCCACCAGCGCCACTGGATCGCCGGGAATGACCCGCGAGATCACGAAGGTGACGGTGAGCAGGCCGAGCAAGGTGGGAACGAACCACGCCAGGCGCCGGAGCGTGAGGGCCAGCAGTCTCATCGAGGTCCGGCGAGAGGGCGACCCGGGGCGTCAGGGCGCCCCGGGCACCGGCATCGTGGCTACTTCGCGTAGTAGACCCAGCGCATCTCCTGGCCATTGCCGATGGGGCTGAAGCGGATACCCTCCAGATTCTTCGCCCAGGGGCCGAAGTACTTGGTGTTGTAGATCCACACGCCCGCCGCCTCCTCCACCACGATGCGCGCCGCGTCCTGGTAGGCCTTGTCCCGGACCTTTCGGTCGGTGGACGTGAGCGCCGTGTCCAGGAGATCGTCGACTCGCGGATTCTTGTAGAAGCTCGAGGCTTTGAAGGTGCCCCACTGCCCGGAATGGAACATCTCGCCGATCCAGTTATGGGGGTCGGCGTAGTACGTGCTGATCCAGTAGACGACCAGGTCGGGCGAGGTCTCGGGCTTCTTCATGCGATCGACCATGGCCGGCCACAGCTCGCTGACGATCTTGGTGTCGATGCCGATCTTCCGGAGCCCGTTGGCCATCACCGTCGCCGCCTGCTCCGTCTGGCTGAACCCCGTGAGGTAGCCGACGGTGATCGGCCGGTCCACCTTCACCTTGGCCTTGGCCAGCTCCTGCTTGGCTTTCTCCAGGTCGTAGCTGTAGCCCTTCACGTCCCGGGGCACGCCCCAGAGGTTGTTGGGGATCGGCACCGGGTTCCGCTCCACGGAGCCGCTCAGGATCTCCTTGTTGAAGCCGTCGTAGTCGAAGGCGTAGCTGATGGCGCGCCGCACGTTCACGTCGGTGAGCGGTGCGCGCTGGTTATTGATCTGGAACATCATGATGCGCATCGACTCCTGCTCGACCATCTTCACGTTGGCCGCCTCGCGCAGGCGCTTGACCTGGTCGATGGGCAGGTAGCCGCCGGTGCCCTGGTAGTCCCCCTTGATCATCCCGAGCACGCGGGTATTGTCTTCCTTGACGTGCCGGAACTCGATCTCGTCGATGGACTTCGGCCCCCACGGCATGAAGTGGCCCGCGAAGCGCTTGGCCTGGAAGCCGAGGGCGGGGTCGTAGCGAGCGAGCATATAGGAGCCGGAGCCTGCGTCGTTGCCCGTGAGCCAGGCGGCGCCCCAGTCACCGTCCTTCTCGTGCTTCTTGAGTAGGACCGAGTTGACCACGTGGATCTCGGGCATGACGGCCAGGAAGATGGCGGTGGGCTTGGTGAGCGTGAACTGCACCGTGGACCTGTCGACGGCCTTGGTCGAGCCGGGCGCCAGCATGGTAGACAGCAGGGCCGCCGCCCCCTTCTTGAGCGCGAGGATGCGGTCGGCGCTGTAGCGGACGTCCTCCGCCGTGACGTCGGTGCCGTCGTGGAACTTGGCGCCGCGGCGTAGCTTGAACGTGTAGGTCAGGCCGTCGGCCGAGACGGTGTGGCTCTCGGCCAGCCACGGCTGAAGGACGGCCGGGTTGTCGAGCCACCGGTACAGCCCGTCGTAGAGGTTGAGTCGTACCGCCACCCGCCCGACGTCGAAGGCCGCGTGCGGATCCATGGTGTCGTAGGGGCTCTCGTTGGCGAAGACGAAGCGCGTCTGCGCCTCCGCCGGGGCGATCGGCGCGGCCAGCGCCACGGCCAGGAGCATCGAGAAGCTTGCGACCACCGCGCGTGCGTGTCTCATGTCTGTCCTCCCACGTGTATGTGGTTCATCGCGACCGTTATGCGGGGCTATCATACTGCGCCCCCGCGTCGTCATCCAGCCCGTACCCGGCCAGCCCGCCCCCTCACGCTGCCCCCCCCTGGGGCGATGGGTTCCGTTCGGACTCCATCTCCCTCGGGAGGGTCGGGGCGAGGGTGCGGGTCAGTTCACCCACTGCCCGCCGTCCACGTCTATCACCTCGCCCGTCATGAAGCACGGCGTGACGGTGGCGAGGAAGGCGACCACCTCGGCGATGTCTTCGGGCGTGCCGAGCCGCGCCAGCGGGATGGACCCCACGATGGACTCGCCGCGGCTGGCGATCATCTGCGCCGTCAGGTCCGTCTCGATGAGCCCGGGGCAGATGGCATTGACCGTCACGCGCGGTGCCAGCTCCTTGGCCAGCCCGCGCGTGAGCCCGAGCAACCCCGCCTTGGCCGCGCAGTAGGCGAACTGGCTTACCGCGCCGAACCCCGCGCCGGTATGCGCGCTCACCGAGGAGATGTTGACGATGCGCCCCGCGCCCTGCGCCAGCATGGCCGGCGCCACCGCCTTGGCCCAGTTGAAGGCGCCCTTGAGATTGATCGCGAGGGTGCGGTCCCACTCGCCTTCCGTGATCTCGAGCAGCCCCTTCGGCTGCGACACGCCGGCATTGTTCACCAGCACGTCCACGCGGCCCCAGGCGTCGAGCACCTGGCGGCCGAGCGCCTGCGCCCGCACGAAGTCCGAGACGTCGCCCTCGAGCGCGAGCGCCTCCACGCCCAGCCCGCGCACCTCGCCCGCCGTATCGGAGAGCTCCCGCGCACGCACATCGACCAGGGCGAGCGCGAAGCCTTTCCGCCCGAGCGCCAGGGCCGACGCGCGCCCGATTCCCCGGGCCGCCCCCGTCACGATCGCCACCGATCCTGGGCTCACGGTGTCACCAGCGGGCCGAAGTAGCCGTTGCGGTG
Source organism: Candidatus Rokuibacteriota bacterium (assembly GCA_030647435.1). NCBI lineage: Bacteria > Candidatus Rokuibacteriota > Candidatus Rokuibacteriota bacterium. Next base: position 84,130 of record JAUSJX010000048.1, on the reverse strand, counting down.
GAACATGCGGACGGGGCCGCGCTTGGCGGCGCGGAGGCGCCCCGTCTCGGCCGCGTCCACCGCACCCCTCGACCCTTCCATCACCACGCCGTAGTCCTCCATCGCCGACTCGGCAGAGATGAAACCGCCGAGCACGTCCTTGCGCACACGCTCGATGGGCCGGTCCAGCGGATTGCCCCAGCCTCCGCCTCCGCTGGTGTCCAGGCGGACCACGTCGCCCCGGCGGAGGACGTTCCCATCGGACATGGGCGGCAGCACGCGCTCGTCCAGACGCCCCGGGTTTACCACACAGCGCCCGGGGCGGCCGGCGTGCCCGCCGTTCACCCCGGCGGGCGGGAAGAGGATATTGTCCTGCCGGATGGCGATTACCGCCTCGTCGGCGAGCAGCTCGATCTCCCGAACGACGCCGCAGCCGCCGCGGAAGCGCCCCGGCCCGCCCGAGTCCCGGTGCAGGCCGTACTGGCGCAGGCGCATGGGGAAGACCATCTCCATGAACTCGGCCGGGTAGTTCTTCTGCGCGACGTAGTAGATGGCGTCGAGGCCGTCGGCGAAGGGCCGCGCCCCGTAGCCCACGGCCACGCCGTCGCTCACGAGGAAGAACTCCTGCTGCGCCCGGTCGAAGCCGCGCAGGAAGTAGATGTTGTAGACGGAGTTGGAGGCCGGCACGTCGCCGCCGGTCGCGAGAGCCAGGAGTGCCAGCACGTTGGACTGCACGCGGGCCAGGGTGTGCGCGCGGTTGCCGAGAGGTGCGGGCCAGTGGGGCTGCAGGATGCTCCCCGGCCGCACTCGCACCTCGTCGATCGCGTCCTGCGCGCCGTCGTTGAGGAGGACGGTCGGGTGGCCCGAGAGCAGGTAGATGCCGATGATCAGCTTCGGCACGCTCTCGTGCATGATGAAGTTGATCGGCCCCTTGGCCTGGTCGTCGCTCTCCCGCGTGTCGATGGCGATCCGCCCGCCGTCCTTCGTGAGGCGCATCCGCACGTGGAAGGGCCGCCCGCTCATACCGTCGCCGTCCACCGCGTCCTCGCTTTCGTAGGCGCCGTCCGGGATGCGCGAATCGAGCGTCTTCCGGATGGTGTCGCGGCACTGCCGCTCGAAGAACGCCCAGGCTTCGAGCACGGTCGCGGCGCCGAAGCGCGCGAACAGCTCCTGCACGCGGCGCTCGCCTAGCCGGCAGCCGGCCAGTACCGCGCGGATATCCCCTTGCAGGATGTCGGGGAAGCGCGAGTTGCGGACGAAGATGCGGAAGGCCTCGTCGTTGAGCACGCCTTCCCGGTAGATGCGGACGGCCGGAACGATGATGCCCTCGTGGAAGATCTCGGTGGCGTCCGGCGAGATGCTGCCGGCCCGCATACCCCCGATGTCCCAGAAATGCCCCCAGGTCTGCGAGAACGCCACCAGCCGGTTCTGGTGGAACACGGGCGCGGCGAACACCATGTCCGGCGAGTGGGACACGCCGCCACGCGAGCCGTAGCAGTCGTTGTACCAGTAGAGGTCGCCGGGCCGCATCGTCTCGGGCCGGTACTGTCGGAAGATGATCTCCGTGAGGTTGCCGAACAGCGGGATCATGGTCCCGCACACCACCCGCCCGCGGGCGTCGAGGATGCCGGCGAAGTAGTCCTTCTTCTCGCGGATGAAGGGCGACATGGCTGTGCGCTCGATCACCGCCTCCATCTCGGCCTGGGCCGCCCGGAGCGCGCCCTTGACGATCTCGCGCGTGACCGGATCGGGTTGGGGATCGGCCGCCGCCGGAGCTCCCGCGCGCCGCCGCGCGCGCGCACCCCTCACCGCCTGCCCCTTCGTACGCCCCGCGCCGCCGCGGGCCGCCGGACGGCGCCCAGCCGAACGATCAGGTTCCCATGCCGGTCCACCGTCGCCCGCTGCCCCGGCCACACCACGGTGGTCGAGTCCAGCTGCTCGACGATGGCCGGCCCCGCGAGGACCGCGCCCACCCCGAGCGCCGCGCGGTCCACGCACGGGCAGCTCACCCAGCCCGCGCCCGCAAAGTAGACCAGCCGCCCACCTGGGCGCGCGCGCCGGGCCGGCCCCCGGCGGGCATCGAGCGTGGGCAGGGCAAAGCGCCGCACGCGGCCCGCCGCGGCCACCCGCAGGGTGACGATCTCCACCGGCGCGTCCTCCAGCGCGTAGGTATAGAGCTGGCGGTGACGCGCGTGGAAGCGCCGGATGAGGGTGTCCGGCGAGAGACCGCGCTCCTCCCATGGCACCGTGATCTCGAAGCCCTGATGCCGGTAGCGCAGGTCCGCCAGCCGGCGCAGGCGGCGGCGCGCCGGCGGCACGCCCTCCGCGGCGAGCCACGCCTGGGCCTGCCGCTCCAGGTCGGCGTAGACGGCTGCGATCGCCTCGAGATCGTAGTCCGGCGGCTTCTGCAGACTCGTGCGCGCGTAGTCGTTCCGCACCTCGGTGCCCAGCAGCCCGAAGGTCGACAGCACGCCCGGGTGGCGCGGGACCACGACCGTGCGCATCCCCAGAAGCGTCGCCAGGTCCGCCCCGTGGAGCGGGCCCGCGCCCCCGAAGGGCAAGAGGGCGAAGTCGCGCGGGTCGTAGCCGTGCTCCACCGAGACGAGGCGGATGGCGCCGACCATGTTGTTGTTCACGATGTCGAGGATCCCGTCCGCCGCCGCCTCGAGGCTGAGTCCCAGGGGCCGGGCCACGCGCTCCTCGATGGCTCGCCGGGAGCGCTCCACGTCCAGCGCGATCTCGCCGCCCACCAGATGTGACGAGATGCGGCCGAGGACGAGGTGGGCGTCCGTGACCGTCGGCTCTTCCCCGCCGGCGCCGTAGCACGCCGGCCCCGGTTCGGCCCCGGCGCTCTCGGGCCCCACCGTGAGCGTGCCGTCATCTGCGACCCGCGCAATAGAGCCACCCCCCGCGCCGATGGTGTGGATGTCGATCATCGGCAGGTGGAGCGGCCAGGCGCCGACGGTCCCCTCGACGGTGATTTCCGCCTCGCCGCCGCGGATCATGCAGACGTCGGCGCTGGTGCCCCCGACGTCCACCGAGATGAGATCCTCGAACCCTGCCGCCCCGCCCACCAGGCGCGCGCCGACCACGCCGGCCGCCGGCCCGGACAGCGCGGTGTGGATGGACTGCCGGCGCACGACGTCCGCTCCGACGACACCGCCGTTGGACTTCATGATGCGCAGCGGCGCCGAGATCCCTCGCGAGAGGAGCCGCTCCTCGAGGCGCTCCACGTACCGCCCGACCAGCGGCTGCACGTAGGCGTTGAGAACGGTGGCCATGGTGCGCTCGTACTCGCGGAACACCGGTAGCACCTCGCTGGACAGGGAGACCGCGCAGCCCGGATGCTCTTCGAGCAGCACCTCCCGGGCCCGGCGTTCGTGCGTGTCGTTGGCGTAGCTGTGCAGGAAGCAGACGGCCACCGAGACGACCTCCGCCTCGCGCAGGTGCCGCGCGGCGGCGCGCACTGCGCCCTCGGTCACGGGCTCCAGCTCCTGTCCGTCCACCCCGATCCGCCCGGGGATCTCGAAGATCAGCTCGGGCGGCACGGGCCGCGACGGCTTCACCCAGGCGAACATGTTGGCCCGGCGCGGGATGTCGTGGCGCCCGATCTCGAGCACGTAGCGGAACCCCGCCGTCGTGAGGAGTCCGGTCGGGGCGCCCTTGTCCTCGAGGATGGCGTTGGTGGCGGTGGTCGTGCCGTGGAGCACCTGCCCGAGCCCGCCCGGGTGAGCACCGGCGATCCGCAGCACCTTCTCCACGCCGACGAGGAAGCCCTCCGAAGGGTCGCGTGGCGTGGTGGGCGTCTTGGCGATCCAGAGCCGTCCCGTTGCCGGGTCGAGCAGCGTCACGTCGGTGAACGTGCCGCCCACGTCGAGGGCGATGGTGTAGCCCCGCAGGCGAGGCGCGGCCGCGGGGCTCACAGGACGTTGCGCGGCTTGCCGACCGCCTTCTCGGCAAAGCGCGAGAATCGAAAGGGGGCGATGTCGAGCGACGGCTTGCCGTCCACGATCAGCTCGGAGACCAGCCGCCCCGCCACGGGCCCCATGGCGAACCCGTGACCGCTGAACCCCGTGGCGAACACGAAGCCGCGGAGCCCGGGGACCTCGCCCAGCACGGGCGCCAGGTCGGGCGTGGCGTCGATGTAGCCGGCCCAGCTCTCGGCGATGCCGAGCCGCGGCAGCGACGGCAGCAGGCGCTGCAGCTCGGCGAAGCTGCGCTGGACCTTGGCGGGGTTCGGCCGGGGCTCGACGCCGCGGTCCCAGATGAGCGGGTGGCGCCGCGCCGACGATCCCGGAAGCGCGGCCATGAGGCTCTGAACCAGTGGCAGTCCGACGTGGAAGCGGAACAGCGCCTTGTTCTTCCAGTAGTTGGGCAGGAAGAAGCGGATTTGCCGGAGCGAGTCGAGCGTGACGTCGTGGTCCAGCGCACCGCCCGCGGCGATGTTGAAGCAGCCGTCCTTCCGCTGGCGAAAGGCCACCCCGGGCCCCCACACGGCGCAAGACGTGACGGCCGGTGCCGGCGTCGTCCTGGCCACGGTGCCGCGCACCCAGCGCTGAGGCAGCTCGAGACGGAGGGTGCGCGCGAGGCGCGATGACCAGGCGCCCGCGGCGCACACCAGCCACGAGGTGCGGATCTCGCCACGCTCGGTGATAACCGCGCTGACCGCGCCGTTGCGCGTGGCGACGCCCTCCACTGCGCATCCCAGGTGGACGGCTGCCCCGTGCGCCGCGGCCGCCCGGGCGAGGGCGTCGGTGGCCTTGCCCGGATCGGCGTGGCCGTCAGTCGGGGTGTGCATGCCGCCGACCCAGTCGCCCCCGAGCCCCGGCACGACCGCCGGCAGGTCGCGCGCCCGAAGCAGCCGTGTGTCGAGGTCGAACTGGCGCGCGACCTCCAGCCACCGCTCGAAGAGCGCCATTCGCGCCGGGTCGGCGGCCAGCGCCAGGTTGCCGCCCTGGACCCACTCGATGTCGGCGCCCAGCTCCCGCTCGAGGCCGCGCCAGATTCGGTTGGCCTCCATCATGAGGGGCACCTCGTGCGGGTCCCGGCCCTGCTGGCGCACGAAGCCCCAGTTCTTCCGCGACTGCTCACCGAGGACCGCGCCGCACTCGACGACGACGGCCCGCACGCCACGCTGGGCCAGATAGTAGGCCGTGGCGCACCCGACGATCCCCGCGCCGACCACGACGACGTCCGCCTCGCGCTCCATAGGTGCCCGCTGATGGTAGGTGAAGGCCTCCGGCGTGTCAATCGCCGCGCGCTCCCTACACTCTCGGCCCGCTTCCCTTGACAGCCCGGCGGCGGGCGTGTAGCCTCCATTTCGTAATGAGAACCATTCCTAAGAGTCCCGATGCGGCGCTCCGCGCCCGTGGTCTCCGGCTGACGGGCCCGCGGCGGGTGATCCTCGAGGTGCTGCGCGGCACGGAGTCGCACCCGACGGCCGAATGGGTGTACCGCTTCGTGCGCCGCCGGCTGCCCCGCGTCAGCCTCGGCACGGTCTACCGCAACCTGCGTCTCCTCGTCGCCGAAGGGCTGGCGGCCGAGATTCCGGGTCCGCATGCTCGCTTCGACGCCAACATGGACGCGCACCACCACTTCACGTGTGTGCGCTGCGGCCGGATCGTGGACGTCGACGGCCCGCTGGCCGAGCCCCACGCCGAGGCGCTCCGCGTGCGGATCGCGGCGCGCACCGGGCTCGCCATCACGCACCACCGCATCGAGTTCTTCGGCCGCTGTCCGCAGTGCCGGTCCGCGAAGGCCCGGCCGCACCGGCCGCGACGTTCACCCTGAGTCGCGCGCACACCCGCAAGGAGGGCACACCATGGCAGGCAAGAGCCTCAAGGGCACCAAGAGCCACGAGAACCTCAAGGAAGCGTTCGCCGGCGAATCGCAGGCGAACCGCCGGTACCTCTACTTCGCCCGCGTGGCGGACATCGAGGGCTTCCCGGACATGGCCGGCCTCTTCAAGGACACGGCCGACGCCGAGACCGGCCACGCCTTCGGGCACATGGACTTCCTGAAGGACGTCGGCGACCCGGCGACCGGGGAGCCGTTCGGCAAGACCGAGGCGAACCTCAAGTCGGCCGTCGCGGGCGAGACCTACGAGTACACGCAGATGTACCCGGGCATGGCCAAAACCGCGCGCGACGAGGGCTTCGCCGAGCTGGCGGAGTGGTTCGAGACGCTGGCCAAGGCCGAGAAGTCGCACGCGGGCCGCTTCGCCAAGGGGCTGAAGCAGATCGCGGGCAAGGACCCGGCCGAGGCGATCTAGCCTGTTTCTTCTTTGGTTGGCGGGGCGGCGTGAGAGCGCCGCCCCGCCGCACTTCACGAGGTCAACATGACGCTGGACATACGGCAGCCCGGATTCTGGAACCTGGAACTGGTCGATCACGAGCTTCGCCGCGTCTACGACATCTGCAGCGGCTGCCGTCGCTGCCTGCCGCTCTGCCCGTCGTTCAAAGTCATGTTCGACCGGCTCGACACGGAGGCGGTGGACGGCGACGTCCTAAAGCTGCCGGCCAAGGACATCAAGGAGGTCGTGGATCTCTGCTACCAGTGCAAGCTCTGCTACAACCACTGCCCGTACACGCCGCCGCACCGCTGGCAGGTGGACTTTCCGCGGCTCATGCTCCGCTCTCGCTCGGCGGAAGCCAGGCAGAAGGGCGTGACCCTCCAGGACCGGTTCCTCGGCAACACCGAGCTGGTCGGGCGCCTCGGGAGCCTGACGGCGCCGCTGTCCAACTGGGCGTCCTCACTGCCGCCGCAGCGCGCGCTCATGCAGGCCGTCGTCGGCATCCACAAGGACCGGCAGCTGCCGCCCTTCCACCGCGAGACCTTCTCGGCCTGGTTCGACCGGCGCCGCTCGCCGTCCTTCCAGCCTCGGGCTCGGGTGGCGCTCTTCGCCACGTGCTCCGTCGAGTTCAATGACCCCGCGACGGGCAAGGCCGCCGTCGCCGTGCTCGAGCGAAACGGGGTGGACGTCTCGCTGCCGGCGCAGCGCTGCTGCGGCATGCCGTACCTCGACGGCGGGGCGGTGAAGGAGGCGAAGGGTCTCATCGCCGACAACGTCAAGTCGCTGGCTGAGGCCGTCAGGCAGGGACGCGAGATCGTGGTGCCGGGGCCGACCTGTTCCTACATGCTCAAGCAGGAGTACCCGTGGCTCGACGGCTCCGAGGACGCCAACCTGGTCGCCGGCCACACGCGCGATCTCTTCGAGTACTTAGCAGGGCTCCACGCCGCCGGCCAGCTCGATACGCGGTTCCCGAATCCTCCGAGGAAGATCGCCTACCAGCTGCCCTGTCACCTGAAGGCGCAGAACATGGGCACGAAGTCGGCCGACGTGCTGCGTCTGACGGGCGCGGAGGTCGAGACCATAGAGAAATGCTCCGCCGTCGACGGCACGTGGGGAATGAAGAAAGAATACTTCCAGCTGTCCATGAAGCTGGCCGAGCCACTCTTCAAAGGCGTGCGAGAGGCCGGCGCGGATTGTGTCGCGACGGACTGTCCGCTGGCGGCGCTCCAGATCAAGCAAGGCACGGGGCTCCCAGCCCGGCACCCGATCCAGGTCCTCGCCGACGCCTACGGAATCGAAGAACCATGAGCCCGGCGGGGCATGACAAGATCCAACTGAAGGACGTCCTGAACTTCTTCGATTACGAGAAGGTGCGCGCCGAAATGCGGGGGAGGGTGATCGATCTCAAGCGGATGCGCCGGGTGCCTGTGGGCGAGCACCTGAGCTTCGTCTTCGAGAACCGCGACACCGTGCTCTTCCAGATCCAGGAGATGTGCCGCGTCGAACGGATCACGGACGACGCCCGCGTCCAGGACGAGCTCGACGTCTACAACGCCCTCCTCCCGGGCCCGGGCGAGCTCAGCGCCACGCTCTTCATCGAGATCACCGACAAGGACCAGATCCAGGCCGTGCTCGACCGGTTCATTGGTATCGACGCGGGGGGTATCGACGCGGGGGGCATCGACGTGGGGCCGACGGTCTGGATCCAGGTGGGCAAGGAGTTCGCCGTCCCGGGCGAGTTCGAGGCCGGGCACTCCGACGAGGAGAAGGGCAAGCTCTCAGCCGTCCACTTCGTCCGCTTCGCGTTCCCGCCCGAGGCTGTCCGTGCCTTCGCGAGCTCGCCCGTCCATCTGGTGGTGGACCACCCCGCCGTGCGCGCGCGCGTCGAGCTCCCGGCCGAGAGCAAGGCGCAGCTGCTCGAGGATCTTCGGGGCTGACAGACGAAGGCCGGGCGGGGCATCACGCCCCGCCCGGCCTGTGAGTCGCGTCCCTTCTTGCTGCCTACCCGCCCTTCTTCATCACCTCGAAGAGCAGATAGAAGACCGCCGTCAGGATGAAGCCGAACCAGAGCGTGCCCTTGACGGTGCCGAGGGGCTTGGTCGTGGGCTTACCGGGGGCCATCGCGAGGCAATTCCACTCGACGAGCGCGATGATGATCAGCGCGATCAGCCAGAATGCCGCGCCGGAGCCGGGCATCGGCATGGGCAGGTGGAAGGCCGCGCCCATCATGAAGAGCATTGGGATCGAGAACACGGTGTTCGTGCGAGAGGCGAGCCCCGCGCGGGCGCCCGCGGGAGCCGCGGCCGGGTTGGCCGGCTTGCCGGCCGCCGTATCGAGCGCGTTCTGGATGACGAGCTTCTGCTTGGGCCAGATCACGAACCAGACATTCGCCCACATGACGGTGCCGAGAAGGCCGCCCAGCAGGATGACCCAGGTGCCGGGATCGCCGAGGCCCCGCTTTTCGATCCAGTAGTGGAGAAGGTAGAGCAGGCCAGACAGGAACGTGATCATCGCGCTCCAGCGGAACCACCAGAGGGCGCGCGGCAGGAGCTTCTGCTGGGCGCCGCTGCGCACGGGGGCATCGGTCTCGGCGAAGAACGGGGTCTGGACGAAATTGAAGTAGTAGAGCAGGCCGATCCAGGTGATGCCGGCCAGGAAATGGATCCACCGCAGCAGGAACAGCAAACCTGAGTCGCTCAACAGTGCCATCGAAGCCTCCTTGGAGAGGACTGCGGGTCAGACGCTGCCGTCACGTGTCGTCTTCGTCGTCGAGGTCCTCATCCTCCTCTTCGTCGTCATCGAGCTCGTCCTCGTCGTCGAGCTCGTCGTCGTCATCGTCGTCCTCGTCGTCATCATCATCGTCGTCGAAGTCCTCGTCGTCCTCGTCGTCCTGTTCCTTTTCGGCTTCAGCGTCGTCCTGCGCGTACACGGGATTCTCCTCGTCTTCGACCCATGGTCGATCGCCGAGCCACGCCATGAAAGGCTCCTCCGGACAGTCCCCGCCTTGACTTGCGAGACGGGAGTCGTTACTGTTGGACGTCGTTCGGCGGGATTATAGCAAAGCGTTTTTCGTGTCAACGCGATTTTCGGCGGCGTAGCTCAGGTGGCAGAGCAGGGGTCTCATAAGCCCCGTGTCGGAGGTTCGAGTCCTCCCGCCGCCACCACTCCCCCAGCCAGTTCCGAAGCGCTAGCGCCCCACGTACCGAGCCGAGTGTGCCGCGTGCGCCTGCCAGTTCGCGGTATACCGGGCGGCCAGCGCCCTGTCGTGGATCACGAGCAGGTTCTCGGCGTTCCGCTGCTCCGCTGCCGTGGTGAAGTTGAACGAGCCGGTGATGACGGCCTTGCCGTCGATGACCATGACCTTGTTGTGGGCGATGGCGTGCGCCCCGTCGATGAGGGTCACGATCCTGGCGTGCGCCACGAAGTCGGCCGAGGAATACCTGGAGCCCGTCTCCTTCCGGTCGAGGATGACTTGGACGTCGACGCCGCGATCGTGGGCCTCGACCAGCGCCTTGGCAATCGGGGCCGAGGTGAAGGAGTACGCCTGGACCAGCACGGTCGCCTTGGCCGCCGCGAGGGCATCCACGACGGCCTTGGTGGCGCCGTGGGTCGGCGAGAAGTACACCTGCCATGCCGGCTCGTCCGGCGCCGCCCGCGGCGTGGGCATCAGCGCGAGGCCGACGGCCACGAGAATTGCGCCGAGCCGGAAGCGCCACCGTCGAGCGGCTGAATCGGCACCCATGCCCCGAGTATCCCAGAAGATACAGGCCGGCACCAAGGGCTTTCCGCAGAGGCGAATTGAAGTTTGCGGACGGCTCCGCTAGACTGTCCTTCCCGTGAGCGACACAGGCACGGCCACCATCGACGCGCTTTTCGCTGAGGGCGGCATTTGGGGGCTCCGGGGCGGGGGGGGCTCCGGGGCGAAGCACAAAGGGGGAGCGGGATGAGCGACGAGATCCTCGTGGAGCGGGATGGCGGCATCGCCACCGTGGTGTTCAACCGGCCCAAGATGCGCAACGCGGTCAGCCTCGCCATGTGGGGCGAGATCGCCGACGTGACGGACGGGCTGGCCAAGGACGACGCGGTCCGCGCCATCGTCTACCGCGGCGCCGGGCGCGATGCCTTCGCCTCGGGCGCGGACATCTCCGAGTTCACGGAGAACCGCAAGGACACCCAGACCGCGCTCGCCTACAACAAGAAGACCGAGGCCGCGTACACTTCGATCAGGCTCTGCCCCAAGCCGACCGTCGCCATGGTCTTCGGCTTCTGCATCGGCGGGGCGATGGCGCTCGCCATGGCCTGCGACCTCCGCTTCGCCGCGGGCGGCTCCAAGTTCGGCATTCCGGCGGCCCGGCTCAGCATCATCTACGGCCTCGACCCGGTGCACCAGCTCGTGGACCTGGTCGGGCCCGCGTACGCCAAGGACATCCTCTACTCGGCGCGCACCCTCGACGCCGCCGAGGCCTTCCGCATCGGCTTCATCCAGCGCCTCGTGCCCGCCTCCGAGCTCGAGGCGTACACGTACGACTACCTCCGCACCGTCGCCGAGAACGCGCCGCTGTCCATCCGCGGCACCAAGGCGCAGGTGCAGGCGATCTTCGAAGGCGTCAACGAGGAACACAGGAAGGAGCTCTTCGAGATGGGCATCGAAACCTTCAACAGCCACGACTACGCCGAAGGCACGCGGGCGTTTCTCGAGAAGCGGAAGCCCGGATTCAAAGGTAAGTAGCGTCTGCGCATCGCCGCCCTCTCCTCTACGCCGCTCAACCCGCTGGAGGGGAGCGGCACCTTCGCCGGCATCGCGGGCCTCAAGCGCGGCCTCGAAGCGCTCGGCCACAGCCTGGAACTCCGGCCGCTCCGCCTCCGGAGCGGCTTCCACACCCTCGACCGGTGGCTCTACAACGCAGGCATCGCCTGGAGCCCGCCAGAGGGCGTTGACCTCGTCTACGGCGTGGACCTGGACGGCTTCCTCTGGGCCAGGGCCCGCAGCCTGCCCTTCGTCGTGAGCCTCAAGGGCGTCATCGCCGACGAGCTCAAGAACGAACGCGGGTGGGTGCGCGTCCTTCTCGCCATCCAGGCTCGCTGGGAGCGCCTCAACGCGCGGCGTGCCGACATCGTGATCGCTCCCAGCCGCTATTCCGCCGACGTCGCCCGCCGTGAGTACGGCGTGGCGGCCGAGAAGATTGCCGTCGTCCCCGAGCCCATAGAGCTCGAGCGGTGGACGTCGCTCTTTGCCGCAGCCGCGCGGTGCCCGCGGGGCGGCCCCACCATCCTCTGCGTCGCGCGCATGTATTCGCGCAAGCGCGTCGGCGACCTCCTCGAGGCGGCCGCTCTCCTCCGCCCCCGAATCCCCGGCGCCCGGGTCCGCATCGTAGGTAAGGGTCCCGAGTGGGAGGATGCCGTCCGGCTCCACGCCAAGCTCGGGCTCGGCGAAACGGTCACCCTCCTGGGCGACGTCTCGCGGGATCGGCTCGCCGAGGAGTACGTGAGCGCGGACATCTTCTGCCTGCCGTCGGTGCAGGAGAGCTTCGGCATCGTCTTCCTCGAGGCCATGGCGGCGGGGCTCCCGGTTGTCGCCTGCCGGGCTGCCGCCATCCCGGAGGTGGTCGAGGACGGCGTGACGGGCCTGCTCGCGCCGCCGCGCGACCCCGCGGGCCTTGCCCGGGCGCTCGAGGCGCTGGCCGTCGATCCCGAGCGGGCACGCGCCATGGGCGAGGCTGGGCGCCGCGCGGTGCGCGCCTACGTACCCGAACGGGTCGCCGCACGGTTCCTGGAAGCGGTAAGATTGGGCCTCGAAAGGGGGCAGTCGCGATGAACGCCGGTCACGTGTACGCGACTCGGAAGTTTACGTTCTCCGCGGCCCACCGCTACTGGCGGGACGAGTGGAGCTTTGCTGAGAACCGCCGCCTCTTCGGCAACCTCACGGTGTCCCACGGGCACAACTACGTCCTCGAGGTGACGATCCGCGGACCGGTAGACGCTCAGACCGGCATGGTCATGGACCTTGCCGAGTTGAAGCGCGTGGTGTCGGACGCCGTCGTCCAGCGCTTCGACCACGCCGATCTCACCGCCGACCCGCTCTTCGCCCAGGGCACTATCCCGACCACGGAGAATCTCGTCCGCGCGGCCTGGGATCTGCTGGCGCCGAAGGTGGGGCCGGAGAGGCTCTGGCGGCTGAGACTCTGGGAGGATCCGACCTTCTACGTGGACTACTTCGGCGCATGAGCGCGATCGAGCTGACGCGGCAGTACCACTTCAGCGCGGGGCACAGGCTCGAGAACCCAGCCTTCTCTCCCGAGGACAACGCGCGGATCTACGGCCAGTGCTACCGCCAGCACGGACACAACTACCTGGTCGAGGTGACCGTCGGAGGGCAGCCCGATCCCGTCACCGGCATGGCGGCGGACCTGGGCGCACTCGACGCCGCCGTGAAGCGTCTGGTCCTCGACCGCGTAGATCACTACGACCTGTCGAGCTCGGTCGATGCCCTGGCCGGCATTCCGACGACGGGCGAGAACCTCGCCCGCGCATTCTGGCAGTGGCTGGAGCCCGTCCTCGCGGCCGGAAGCCTGCGCCGCGTGGCCGTGGTCGAGACCGACAACAACATGTTCGAGTACCGCGGCTGAGCCGCGAGGTGACCCACATGGAGGACCTGATCCGTCAGCTTTTGAAGGAGATCGGCGAGGACCCAATGCGCGAGGGCCTCGAGAGGACGCCGACCCGAGTCGCCAAGGCTTGGGAGTACCTGACGTCAGGCTACAGGCAGGAAGCCCACCAGGTCCTCAACGAGGCGCTCTTCACCGAGGAATACGACGAGATGGTGATCGTGAAAGACATCGACCTGTACAGCGTGTGCGTCCCGAGTAGGCAACTGGTCGATGTAGTTGGGGGGCAGAAGCGGGCCCGGGACGTTATGCCAGGCAACAAGGTATGGACCCTCGACGGTGGCTATCTGAAGCAGACGGAGGTGCGAGCGATCACGTCTAGGAAGGTGCGCGACGTCGTGGAGGTCAGGACGAGGTACGGCCGCTTCCGCGTGACACCCGATCATCCAGTGAAGACGGACGTAGGCTGGAGGGAAGCGCAAGAGTTGAAGCCGGGCGCGCCCGTCGAGTGGATCAGCGCGAGGTCACTCTGCCGCGAGTTATCAGAACCGCAGCCCGGGTACGCGCTCGGCTACATGCTTGGCGCCACAGCGGCCGATGGCAGTATCCAAGAGGGCCGCCGGATCAGCCTGGTCGTGAAGAACCTCGAATTTGCGCTCAAGTACCGCACCATGGTCATCGCAGCGTTTCCCTCGTCGGCACCCGAAGTGGAGGCCATCAAGGTGCCTTCCGGTTTCCTCAGGCGCCGGGTACAAATGTACCGAGTCCGAATTGTCTCAAGGCATATCGGCGAGAAACTTTGCCGCTGGCTGAGCGTCTCTGAGAAGGGATCGAGAAGTAAGACAAAGACCTTCAAGTTTCCGAGGGTTGTCACATCCTCGAAGGAAATGATGCAAGGGTTCCTCGACGGCTATTGCGATGGCGACGGCCACAGGAACGGGTCAGGGCGATTCATCGGAAGTTCGAATAGCGAGTTTATGACCGAGTTGGCCGAGTACCTGGGCTGCAGTGTCGGCAAAGCCTCGAAGAGTTGCTTCCAACTGTACCTCCCGGATCGATGGGATCAGGCCGGGTGGTACGGGAGACACGGTTTCCGCCGGGAGAGCGATTTTTACGTGCCCTTTGATAGCACCTACACGGAGGTCATTGAGGTCAGACATCTTCCTGCGCCCAGGAAGCCGTACACGGTGTATAGCTTCAAATGTGAACCCTATTCCACGTTCCTGATATCGGGTCATCTTACGCATAACTGTGAACATCATCTGCTTCCCTTTTTCGGCAAGTGCCACATCGCCTACATGCCGTCACACAAGATCGTCGGGCTGTCGAAACTCCCGCGGCTCGTCGAGATGTTCGCGCGGCGGCTGCAGGTCCAGGAGCGGCTGACCACCCAGATCGCCCAGACGCTCAACGAGGTCCTCCAGCCGCGCGGGGTCGCCGTGGTCATCGAGGCCCTCCACATGTGCATGCTCATGCGCGGGGTCGAGAAGCAGAATTCCAAGGCGGTGACCTCCGCCATGCTCGGGCAGTTCCGGGACCGCCCGGAGACCCGCGCCGAGTTCATGGAGCTGATCAGGTCGCGGGGCGGCCTCGTCCTGTGAGGCTCACGGGCCAGGTCGCCCTCGTCACCGGGGCGGGACGGGGCATCGGCCGGGCCGTCGCCGCCGCTTTCGCCCGCGAAGGCGCCTTCGTGGTCCTGGCCGCGCGGTCGACGCGCGAGCTTGCGTCCATTCAGCGTGAGATCGAGACGGCGGGCGGGCGGGCGCTGGCGGTTCCGACGGACGTCAGGCAAGAGCCCGCGGTGGCGGCGCTCGTGACCCGCGCCCTCGCCGAAGGCGGGCGCCTCGACTGCCTCGTGACGGCGGCGGGGCTCGCGGCCTTCGGGCCGGTGGCCGATGCCAAGACCGAGGACTGGGACCAGCTGATCGCGGTCAACCTGCGCGGCGCCTTCCTCTGCTGCCGCGCCGTGCTGCCCGCCATGACGGCGCAGGGGCGGGGCACCATCATTAACATCGGCTCCGTCGTCACCAGTCGGACTCTTCCGGGCAGCGGCGCCTACACGGCCGCCAAGTACGGCCTCCTGGGCTTCTCGCGGGTCCTGGCCGAGGAGATGCGGCCTCACGGGGTGCGCGTGGGCGTGCTGTCGGCAGGGGCGACGGACACGCCGCTCTGGGATGCCGTGCCCCAGCCGCCCGACCGGGCGCTCATGCTGAAACCTGCGCTGATCGCCGAGGCGGCCCTTCTCATGGCGGCCCTGCCGCCGGGAGCGACCCTCGAGGAGCTGACCCTCCTGCCCCAGCGAGGGGTCCTCTAGCAGGCCGGCGATAAGGGCCCATCTGCTTCGTTGGCTCGGTCGCTCCTCGCGTAACGTACGTGGCAGTTCGAGCTGAGGGCGCAGCCCCGAGGCGAGGGCTGAGACAGACGTACGCCTCGCTCGTCGCATCCCTCGCCGCCTCGCATCTGGACCCTTCTCGCCGACCTGCGGAATCGACTCAGCCCTCGTCTCGCGTCGGCCGGCGGCCGCCGCTCAACTCGAAGGGCGGGGCGCCGCCTCGCATCTGGACCTTTTTGAGCCGCCTGCCGGTTTCTTGGCATTCTTCCAGGGGGCTCCACCGGGCGGTGGGGCTCTGCTATACTAAGGGTGTTGTCGCGTACTATCCGACACGGAACCCAAGGAGGGATTCATGATCTCACTGACCGAAACGGCTGCGAAGAAGATCTCGGACCTGAAGCTCGAAGAGGGTAAGCCGGAGTGGGGCCTCAGGATCCGCGTGGTCGGCGGCGGCTGCTCCGGCATGTCCTACGAGCTCGGCTGGGACGACGCGGTGGGCGCCGACGACGACGTCATGGAGTCGCACGGCGTCAAGGTCCTCGTGGACAGCAAGAGCGCGCCGTACCTCAAGGGCAGCGAGGTCGACTACGTGGACAACAACATGCTGGGGGCCGGCTTCGCCATCAAGAACCCCAACGTGAAGTCCTCCTGCGGCTGCGGATCGTCTCACCAGTTCTAAGCGTTTCACGCACGTCATGAAGGTCGCCGTCCGGTTCTTCGCCCGCTATCGCGAGGTGGCCGGCCGCGACCACGTCGAGCTGGACCTTCCGGAGGGCGGTACGGTCGAGTCGGCCTGGGAGGCGGTGGCGAGCCGCTTCCCGGTCCTTCAGCCGTACCGCCCTTTCACGTTGTTCGCCCTCGGCACCGACTACGTTCCGCCGACCCATCCCCTGCGCGCGGGCGACGAGCTCTGCTTCTTCCCGCCCGTGAGTGGCGGCGCGAGCGAAGACCTCGTCGAGGTCACCGCCGAGCCGCTCTCCGAGGAGCGGATCATGGCCGCCGTCGGCGATCCCTTCGCTGGCGGCCTCGTGCTCTTTTCGGGCGTCGTGCGCGAGGAGACGGGTGGGCGGCGCGTGAAGTACCTCGAGTACGAGGCGCACGCGCCCATGGCCGCGGCCAAGATGCGGGAGATCGCGTCGGCCGTGCGCGCGCGGTGGCCGGGCGTGCGCGCCCTGGCGCTCGTGCACAGGATCGGGAGGCTCGAGATCGGCGAGTCGAGCGTCATGATCGCGGTCTCCTCGCCGCACCGGGGCGAGGCCTTCGACGCCTGCCGCTTCGCCATCGACACGCTCAAGGAGACGGTGCCCGTCTGGAAGAAGGAGTACTTCGAGGACGGAGAAGTCTGGGTCGGTCTCCAAGGCGAATGTGACCACGGGCACTGAGCTCCGCGCGCTCGCCCTCGACTCCATTCGCCGCTCCGGGATGCTCCGGGGCGGCGAAGCTGTCTTGGTCGCCGTGTCGGGCGGCGCCGACTCCGTCGCTCTCCTCGACGTGCTCGGCGCCCTCGCCCCAGAGCTCCGCCTCACGCTCCAGGTCGTCCACGTCCACCACGGTCTCCGGCCCGAGGCCGACGCCGACGCCGGGTTCGCAGGCGGCCTCTGCGCCCGGCTCGGCATCCCGTTCCACCTCGAGCGCGTCTCGGTGACGCGGGAGCCGCCCTGGGACGGCCTCGAGGCGGAGGCGCGCCGCGCCCGCTACGGCGCCTTCCGTGAAGTTGCACGCCGCGTGGGCGCCCAGCGCGTCGCGACGGCCCACACGGCCGACGACCAGGCCGAGACGGTCCTCATGCGTCTCCTCGAGGGCGCAGGCCCGCGAGGGCTCGCGGGGATCGCCCCCGTGCGCGGGATCTTCATCCGGCCGTTCCTCGGCGCGCGACGGGCGGACATCGAGGCGCACCTGCGCGCGCGAGGGCTCGCGTGGGTCGAGGACGCGAGCAACAGCGACCCGCGCTTCCTGCGCAACCGCATCCGCCACGAGGTGCTGCCCTTCCTGGCCGAGGCCGTCGAGCCAGGGCTCGTCGAGCACCTGGCGCGCTCGGCCGCTCTCGTGCGCGCCATGGTCGACGACCTCGAGCGCGTCGCCGCGCGGGAGCTGCCGCGGCTCGGGCGGCGGGGCGCGGCAGGCTGGGTGTTGAGCGTCGCCGACCTGGCGGGGCTGCCGGGCGAGGCGGCGGCCGAGACGGTGCGCCAGGCCGCGCGCGATCTCGGGCACTCGGGCGCCCTACGCGGCCACGCCCAGAAGGCCCTTCGCGGGCTTCTCGTGCCCGGGGCGCGGCGGGGCGCCCTGCGCTCGGGAGGCGTGATCGTCGAGCGGAGCGGCCGGTGGCTGCGCGTCGGGCAGGGGCGGCTCCCGGCGCTCGCGGCCCATGAGTTTCCGGTGCCGGGTGAGCTCCCGCTGCCCGAGGTCGGCCTGGTGCTGGACGCCCGCTGCTTCGATCGGGCCCCAGGCTATGCCGCCCCGCGCGAGGCCGCGCGCGCGGCTTTCGATGCCGATCTCCTCCCGAGCCGGCTTCACGTCCGCGGCAGACGGCGCGGGGACCGCTTCGCGCCGTTCGGCGGCCCTGCCGAGCGGCGGCTCAAGTCGTTCCTGATCGACGCGGGTGTGCCCCGCTGGGAGCGCGATCGCGTGCCCCTCGTCGAGGCGGGGGGCGACATCATCTGGGTCGCCGGGCTCCGGCGCGGGCAGGCCGCCCCGGTCGGGCCGGGGACGCGGCGTATCCTCGAGGTGACACTTCGGTCTCCTCTGGCGGGGCATGAGGCGGGAGAGTAAGATGGCGCGCCAGGAGGGGACATGGGACTGACGCGGGAGCGGTTGCTGGCCACGGGGATGCTGTTGGCTGCGCTCTGGCTCGTCCCCCAGCCGGCCGCTGCCCAGTCTGGATCTGCCGCCGCCAAAGGGCCGGACAGCAAGGCTATACTCCACGCGCTGGAAGACGCCTTCGCCTCCGTCGCCGACCGGGTGACGCCGTCCGTGGTCAATGTCAGCGTCAAGCCCAAGAAGGCGCCCCCCGGCGAGGGCGGCCAGCCTCCCGAAGGCGAGCAGCGCTTCCGCGACTTCTTCGGCCCCGAGTTCTACGACCGCTTCTTCAAGCGCCGCGCGCCGCGCGAGGAGGCGCGCTCGGCAGGCTCAGGCGTCATCGTGGACGCCCGCGGCTACATCCTGACCAACGCCCACGTCGTGGAGAGCGCGGCCGAGATCGAGGTGCGGCTGTCCGACGACCGCAAGTTCGCGGCGACCCTCGTGGGGCGCGACGCGAAGACCGATCTCGCGGTCGTCAAGATCGACCCGGGCGCGGGCGCGCTGCCGTCGGCGGAGCTCGGCGACTCCGACAAGCTCCGTATCGGCCAGTGGGCCATCGCCATCGGCAACCCGTTCGGTCTCGACCGGACCGTTACGGTCGGCATCATCTCCGCGACCGGAC
Source organism: Candidatus Rokuibacteriota bacterium (assembly GCA_030647435.1). Lineage (NCBI taxonomy): Bacteria > Candidatus Rokuibacteriota > Candidatus Rokuibacteriota bacterium. The sequence continues at coordinate 65,501 of JAUSJX010000048.1, read as the reverse complement.
GCACGCGGGTCGGCGTGGCGACCTACGAGGCGTTCATCCAGACCGACGCCTCCATCAACCCCGGCAACTCGGGCGGGCCGCTGCTCAACCTCGACGGGCGCGTGATCGGCATCAACACCGCCATCGTGTCCGCGGGGCAGGGCATCGGCTTTGCCATTCCGATCAACATGGCCCGCGAGGTCATGACCCAGCTGATCGCGAAGGGCCGGGTGGTGCGCGGCTGGCTCGGCATCTCCATCCAGGACCTGTCGGACGACCTCGCCGACGGCTTCGGGGTCCCCAGCAAGGGCGGAGTGCTGGTGGCGGACGTGCTGAAGGACGGCCCGGCCGAGGCGGCCGGCATGAAGCCGGGCGACATCATCGTCGAGCTGGGCGGCGTCCCGATCAAGGAGGTGACCGACCTCCAGAAGCGCGTGGCCGCCATCCCGCCGGGCCGAGCCGTCACTCTCACGGTGCTGCGCGACCGCAAGACCTCCAAGCTCACGGTCAAGATCGGGGAGCAGCCGGCTGAGGAGATGGTGGTGGCGGCCGGATCGAAGGGCGAGGGCCTCGGGGTGACGGTCGAGGAGCTCGGCGAGGACGCGGCGCAGGCGTACGGGCTGCCCGGGCGCTCCGGCGTCGTGGTCACAGACGTGGCGCCTGACAGCGCGGCGGCGGCGGCCGGCATCAAGGAGGGCGACCTCGTCCTCGAGGTCAACCGCCGCCGGGTCGGCAGCGTTGAGGAGTTCAAGAAGGCGGTGGCCGCGCTCAAGCCGGGCGAGGCCGTGCCCGTTCAGATCGCGCGGAGCGGGGCCGGCCGCGAGTACGTCGTCCTCAAGGTCCCGGACAAGCCCTGAGGCCATGAGCGCCGACCCCGAGCCATCCCGTCCCAGACCCGTGGCGCTCGTCATTGACGACGAGCAGGGAGTCCGCGAGTCCTTCCGCGTCATTCTCGATGGCGAGTTCGAGGTCCTCGAGGCCGATGAGGGCGCCAAGGGGCTCGAGGTCCTGCGCTCCCGCCGGGTGGACGTGGTCCTGCTCGACGTGCGGATGCCCGGGCCTCCCGGCCCGACCTTCCTCCCCCAGATCCTGGCTCTCGACGACCGTCTCGCCGTGATCATCGTCACGGCGGTCAAAGACGTGCGCACGGCCGTCGAGACCATCAAGGGCGGCGCCTACGACTACGTCACCAAGCCGTTCGACGTGGACGAGATCCTGGCCCTCGTGCGGCAAGCCGCGGAGCGGCGGGCGCTCGAGCGTGAGGTGCACTGCCTCCGGGCCGAGCTCGACCGCGCCCAAGGCTTCGACGCCTTGGTCGGGCGCCACCCGTCCATGGTCAGGCTCTACGAGCTCATCGCTCAGGTGGCGCAGACACCGGCGACGGTCCTGATCGCGGCCGAGACCGGCACCGGCAAGGAACTCGTGGCCCGCGCCATCCATCGGCAGGGACCGCGGCGCGCCCAGCCTCTCGTGGCCGTCAACCTGGCGGCCATTCCCGACACGCTGCTCGAGTCCGAGCTCTTCGGCCACGAGAAGGGCGCCTTCACGGGCGCCCACGCCCGGAAGATGGGCAAGTTCGAGCTGGCCCACGGCGGCACGCTCTTCCTGGACGAGGTCGGCACGCTCCGCGTGGATCTGCAGGCCAAGCTCCTGCGCGCGCTGCAGGAGCGGGAGATCGAGCGGCTGGGTGGAGGGCGCCCCATCCCGGTGGACGTGCGGATCATTGCCGCCACCAACGTGGACCTCAAGGCGGCGGTGCGCGCCCGGGCCTTCCGCGAGGATCTCTTCTACCGGCTCAACGTGGTGCCGATCGCGATTCCCCCGCTTCGCGCCCGCAAGGACGACATCCCGATCCTCGTCGAGCACTTCCTCCAGAAGTATTCGCGGGAGTTCAAGAAGGACGTTCGCGGCATCTCGCGCGGGGCCCTGCCGGCGCTCCAGGCCTACGACTGGCCCGGGAACGTGCGCGAGCTCGAGAACATCGTCGAGCGCAGCGTCGCGCTGGCGACGGGCCCGGTCGTCCACCTCGACGACCTGCCCGTGGACCTCGCCATCCACGAGGTCAACCAGCGGGCGGGCGGCGACGGGGGGCAGGCGTCGCTGCCGCTCCACGAGGCCCGCGATCGCTTCGAGCAGGCCTACGTGCTGCGCGCGCTCGAGCGCGAGAACGGGAACCGAAGCCGCGCCGCACGGGTCCTCGGCATGCACCGCAACACCCTCCTCGCCCGACTGGCGGCCTGGGGCGTCCGCCCCGAGGACAGCGCTCGCGCCCTGCCGCCCGCCGCGGGCGGGGGCCGTCCCTGAGCTCCGGTCTTCGCCGCCCCGCCGCGCTCCTGGCGGCATTCGCCGCCATCATCGGCTTTGGAGCTCTCGGGGGCTTCGGAGCGCCCGGGTCCGCCTGGGGCCAGCGCGGGATGCCCGAGAAGCCGCTGATCATGGCTTTCACGCCCTCGCGCGATCCAACGGCGCTCCAGGAGGCCGCGGACGCCTTCGTGGCGGCGGTCGCGCGACTGTCGGGCGTACCGGTGCGGGCGCAGGTCGCCTCGGACTACGCGGGCGTCGTGGAGGCGCTCAGAAGCCGCCGTGTGGACCTGGCTTTCGTCCACCCGGTGGGCTACGTCCTGGCCCGGCGCGAGGCCGGCTGTGAGATCCTCGTGCGTGACGTCTGGCAGGGCAAGACCGCCTACACCGCGCGCTTCTACGTCCGCAAGGCAAGCGGGATCACGCGCGTCGAGGAGCTTCGCGGCCGCACGATCGCCTTCGTGGACCCGGCGTCCAGCTCGGGCTACATCTACCCGATGGTGTTCCTGATCAAGCGCGGGCTGGTCCGGGACCGGGACCCGAAGACGTTCTTTAAGGACGCTCTCTTCGCGGGCACGCACGAGGCGGCGCTGCGCGCGCTCCTCCAGGGACGGGTGGACTCCGCCGCCTCTTTCGACTCGGCGCCCGAGATCCACCTGAAGGACCTCGCGCTCATCGCACAGCTCGCCGTGGTTGGCGAGACGCCGGAGATTCCGGAAGCGGGCATCTGCGCCCGCCCGGGGCTGCCCGCGGCCGCGATCCAGGCGGTCAAGCGGGCGCTGCTCGCCATGAAGAAGCCCGAGCACGCGGCGGTGCTGAAGCAGATCTACGACATCGACGGCTTCGTGGAGGCGCGGGACGCGGACTACGAGCCCGTCAGGGAGGCTCTGGAGCTGATGGACTACCGGCCGAATCGCTGAAGCGGGCGGGTTACTTGCGGTTGAGGCACTTGATCAGGCGCCAGCCGTTGAAGAGATTCACCTTGGCGGAGAGGTCCGGGATGAGGCCGACCTGCTCGAGGAGCGGCTCGAGCGGCAGGTTCGATTTCCAGCCCAGCCGCGTGCACACGGGCGAGATCAGGTCCTCGAGGCGCCCGACCACGCGGCGCTCGCTGCGGAAGTGGTTCAGGAGCACGATGTTGCCGCCCGGCTTGACTACCCGGCGCATCTCCCGCAGCACCGCGACGGGGTCCGGCACGGCGCTGATCGTATAGGTCGCCACCGCCGCGTCGAACTCGCTGTCCCCGAAGTCCATGACCGTGGCGTCCATCGCCTTGAGCGTGATGTTGTTGAGCGCGAGCTCCACGACCTTGTCCTGCGCCTTCTCGAGCATCTCCTCCGACAGATCGATGCCCGTGATGCGGCAGTTGGCGGGGTACAGCGGCAGGTTCAAGCCGGTACCGATGCCGACCTCGAGGATCTGCTCGCCGCCCTTGATGTCCAGGAGCCTGATGGCCTGCTCCCGCCCGGGGTGGAAGATCCAGTCGAACACGAAGTCGTAGGCGGGGGCGTAGATCTTGTAGGCCCGCTTGACCTGCCGTTTCTCCAACGCCGCGTCCACGGAAAATCGCCTCCTGCGGGGTTCTGCCGGTAAGCCAGAAGCCAGCCTCCGCACTTCTAACACACCGCGCCCACGGTTGCCAAGCGCTTTCTGACCTCTTGATCCTAAAGGAGAAACGTCGTCCGAATGACCCCCAGACCGGAGAGGGAAAAACGGCCGTCGTGGGCCCGTCTCGGGGCTCACTCGAGACTTCTCGCCGCCGGGTTGGGCGCGCCGGGGCGCTCCTGCGCCGCCAGCTGAGCTTCGAGCTGGCGGATGCGCGAGCGCAGCTTCCAGTGGCGCAGGAGGCCCGCGCAGGAGGCGAAGATGAGGCCGCCAAGCACGGACAACAGGATGACGAGGGCCAGGGGTATGCCCTCCGCGCTCCAGCCCAGGAAGCTGATATCGACCCGGACCATGTTCTGCAGCGCGAAGACTGCGCAGGCAGCCCCCACGAGGGCCATCAGGATGTAGGCGAGTGTCATCGCGCTCAGCTCCTTCCGCCGTTGGCGCCGAGGGCCCGGAGGAAGCGCTCCACGATGCGGGCCTGGCAGCCGGCGCCCTTCGTCGGCTCCTGACCGGACGCGAGCAGCGCGTCGGCGGGCAGGACGGCCTTGGCCATGGTCCGGTGGCCGCCCGCCGAGCCCAGGTCGCCGAAGGCCGCGCGCGTCACGTCACCCGCGCTCCTGACGTAGCCGACGCTGCGCACCGAGACGTGGATGTCTTCACCGACCACACCCGAGACCACCGACCATTCGACGCCCTCGGCCTGGAGTCCGAAGTCGGCGAACTGCGGAATCAGGTCCGCGGTGGCGACGGGGCCCAGGTGGGAGAAGAACACGCCCTTGACGATCTTGCGCTTGGCGAGCCCGGCCGCCAGGGCGTCGAGCGCGGCCTCGCCGAGGGCGGGGCGCTCGATGCGGCGCAGCGCGTTGTGGTTGGCGAGCAGGTAGAGGAACGCGAACGCGTCGAGGTCGGCGCGCGTGCCGCCCCGCTCGAGCCCGAGCGTGTCGGCCTTGATGCCGTAGAGCAGCGCCGTCGCCAGGCGCTGCGTGATCTTGACGTCCGCGGCCCGCAGGTACTCGACCAGGATGGTCGACGTGGCGCCGTACGAGGGCCGCACATCGCGGATCCGCGCGCGCACCGGCTCCTCGATCGGGTGGTGATCGATGACGAGGTCGACCTCGACGAAGCGCTCCTCGAGGAAGGAGGGCTGGAGGTCCACCATGGCGACCCGGTCGAAGCCGTGCATCTCGCGCGTCGTGATCGGCTCGACATCGATGTCGAGGATCTCGCACATGCCGATGTTCTCGGGCCGGGTGATGGTGCCGAAGGTGCAGATGGGCGCTCCCGTGCGGTTGCGGCCGAGCAAGGTTCTGAGCGCCAGGGCCGAGGCGATGGCGTCGGGGTCGGGATCGTCCTGCATCAGGATGAGGATGCGCGAGGCGCCGTCGAAGTGGGCGCGGATCTTCTCGACGCGCGTCCGCTCCTGGGCGCGCTCGAGCTCCGGCTGGAGCACGCGCTCGGCGAAGGCGCTCCACGGCACCGTGATGGCGCCGGGGACGTGGAGCCGATCGTCGCCCACGACGAGGACGGCCGCGTCGGGGAGCGCCGCGCGCACCGCCGCCGCGACCCGCGGCGTGCGGCCCGCCGGCGCCCCCACGACGAGAGGCCCGCGGCCGCGGCCGAGCGTGCGGCGATACGCCTCGGGGTCTTCGGGGTCACCGGTTATGGCCCGCGCCTTTCGCCGCGCGAGACGGGCGCGAAGCGCGGGGCGTGACACGAGGTAGAGCGGCGGCTCACCGCCCAGGGCGATGTGGCCCTCGAGGTGGAGGACGAGGTCTTCCGGCATGACCAGCACGGGCCGCATGGAGAACCCTCGGGAGGCTTCTAGCGGCGCGCCCGGCGGCGGTACGCGCGGGTGCCCGCCCGCACGCCGGCACGCACCGCGCGCGTCAAGCGGCCGGCTTTGAGTCCCACGGTATCCTTCGAGGCGGCCAGGGTGCGGGCGATCGAATCCAGGGACTCCTTGAGGGTGGTCTGCGCTCGGGTGATCTGGTCCGCGGCGCGGCGCTCGAGGCTCTCGAGCTTCGCGCGCGCGGCGCCCACGCTCCCGGAGGCCTCCGCGCGGAGCGTCTTGAGCTGGCTTTCGAGATGCGCGAGCCGCGTCTCGAGCTGCTTGAGTCGGGTCTGCGCGGCGCTCCGCGCGGGACGGCGCCTGGATCGCTCGGCCATGGGTCCTCCCGTGTAACGGCGTGGATGTATCAGCGCCTTTAACTGTACCTCATTGGCAACTGTACTTCATTGGCAACTGCACCTCATTGGCAGCTCTACCTCAAGGGCTAGCCGGCGGCAAGCATCTTGGCCTGCGGGACGGGCGGGGCCTCAAGCGGCGAAGGCCGTCCACAGCTGGAGCGCGAAGGCGGCGGCCGTGAGCGCGAGGCAGGCCGCGGCCAACACCCGGTGGATCCCGCGCTCGGGATGTTGGTCGCCCGCGCCGAGCAGGAGCGCCACGAGCACCCCGCCCAGGAAGCCGCCGGCGTGTCCCCAGTTGTCCACCCGCATTCCGGGGAGCAGGCCGACGACGAAGAGGATGAGCGCCCAGCGGCCGTACTGCCGGAGGACGGCGGCTCCGAAGAGGCCGCCGCGGCGCCTCCCGTACCACACCATGGCGCCCAGAACCCCGAAGACGGCGCCCGAGGCGCCGAGCGTGAACGGATTTCCCGCCGCGTTCGAGAGAAGGAAGCCCGCGGCGCCGCTCAGCGTGAATATCACGATCGTCCGTGCCTGCCCGTACACCTCTTCGACGTCCGGGAGGAGCTGGCGGATCCAGAGCAGGTTGAAGAGGATGTGCAGCAGGCTGCCGTGAAGATAGATGGCGGTCAAGACGGTCCACCAGTGGCCCGCCTGCCACGGCACCGCCCCCGCCATGCCGAGGGCAATGAGGGCGCGGCCACCGGGCGCGAACAGGTCGAAGACCCCGCGCGGAGCGAGCGCCGAGCGAGGATCGAGGGCGAGAGAGGCGATGTAGGCGGTGATGGCTACCACCGTCACCAGGGCGGCGAAGTCGAGCCCGCCGATGAGGCGGCCGATCGCGGGGCCGAAGCCCCAGAGTCCTGGGTTCCGCCGGCCGCAGTAGAAGCAGACGGAGGCGTCCACCCGGTTCAACTTGCCGCAGGCGTAGCAGAGGCTCGAGCCTGAACGCTGGCGGAACACGCTGTGGCGGCCCTAGGCGCCGTACTTCGCGAGGCGGAGGGCGTTGGCCATCAGGAGGGGCATGAGGTCCTGGGCGGGCAGGATCCCGAGGGCTCCGCCGGCGCAGTCGCGCTCGGTGAAGCGGCTGACATGATCGGCGCCGCAGTAGGCGCTCGACACCAAGGCCGGCACGGGCTGCCAGCCGTGCGCCGCGAGGATGGACGGCGTCGAGTGGTCACCGGAGACGGCCAGCACGTCGGGCCCGAGTGCCTGCACGTCGGGCAGCCGCGCGTCGAAGCGCTCGAGCGCCGCGACCTTGGCATCGAAGTCGCCGTCTTCGCCCGCCTTGTCCGTGTCCTTGTAGTGGAGGAAGAAGAAATCGAAGTTGCTCCAGTGCCGCTTGAGCGTGGCGATCTCGTCGGCGAAGGTCGGGCCCGTGTCGAGCACGTCCATGCCGACGAGGCGCGCGAGGCCGCGATACATCGGGTAGGCGGCGACGGCCGCCGCCCGCAGGCGGAAGGTGCCGGCGAAGAGCGGGATGTCCGGCTGCTTGTCGAACCCGCGCAAGAGGACCATATTGGCCGGCGCCGCGTCCCGGAGGAGCGGCCGCGCGCGCTCGACGAACTGGTTGACGGCAGCGGCCGCGCGCTCGGCCGAGGGCTCGAGCGCGCGTGCGCGGAGAGGCGGCACCCCGAGCGCCTGCGGATCGGTCTCCGATACGCGTCCCGAAAGCCCCTCGCCGCGCAGGACGAGGACGAAGCGGTGCTCCTTGACGGGCTCGATGACGATCGCCGCGCCGTCCACCGTGACGCGCCGAAGCTTCTCGCAGAGCTTGACGCAGAGATCCGTGGCGATGCGCCCGGCGCGGCGGTCGGTGATGCGCCCCTGGGCATCCACGGTGCAGAAGTTGCCGCGCGCGGCGACGTCGCCGGGCTTGAGAGGGAAGTCGATGCCGAGGGCCTCGAGGACGCCGCGGCCCACCGGGTGCTGGAGCGGGTCGTAGCCGAAGAGGCCGAGATGGCCCGGCCCGCTTCCCGGCGTGATGCCGGGCCCCACGTGGCGGAGGAGGCCGCACGCCGAGCGCTTTGCCAAGGCGTGGAGGTTTGGCAGGCGGGCCGTTTCCAGTTCGCTCTTTCCCGTGCCGGGGCGCGGCAGGCCGCCGAGCCCGTCGAGGGAGCAGAGGATGATCCTGGTGGTGTTCGGTTGGGCCAGGTCGTGCAGCAGGCCCAGGTCCATCTAGGCCGAGGCTTCCTTGTTCTCGCCGAAGTCGGGCGGCACCGTCGGCCCCCACGCGTAGAGCGCGTCCTCTTCGGCCCAGTCCCGCGGCTCCCAGGCGCACGCCTCGGGAATGTAGTCGAGGTCGTAGTAGTACTCGGCGAGGCTGCCCCACGGGTCGCGGATGTAGTAGAAGAAGTTCGAGCCGATGACGTGGCGCCCGAAGCCCCAGCCGGGCTGCCAGCCGCGCTCGATCATCCGCGCCGCCCCCATGCCGATCTCGTCGACGCTGCCGACCTGGAAGGATCCGTGGTGGAAGCCGGGCGCTGTGGACGTGAGAAGGGCGAGCGCATGGTGGTCGGTGCCGCAGCGCATGAAGGCGATGATGTTCCGCGAACGGTCCGACAGCTTCATGCCCAGCACGCGGGTGTAGAAATCCACCTGGCGATTCAGGTCGGGGCTGAACAGCAGGACGTGGCCCAGCCTGCGCGGGGCGATCGACATGCCCCGCGTCGGCGCTCCTCTGACCGCCTGCCGAGGCGCGTAACCGGGGCCGTTGAGCGCGGGGGGCGGGTCGGCGGGCAGCGCTGGCGCCGCCTCGTCGCGAATATTCACGAGATTGCCGTCCGGATCGCGCACCCAGATGCCGCCTGGAGGTGCGCCGCGCGGCGGATCGATCTCCTTCACGCCGGCCGCGGCGAGCGCCGTTCGGGTCTGCGCGAAATCGTCGCCCGTGGCGCCGTAGCAGAGGTGATGCAGGCGCTTGCGCGGCCCCGCGTAGAGCAGGACCGCCTCGCGTGCCTGGCGCGCGGGCTTGAGCCGCACCGCTAGGCCGTTGCCGGTCGCGTCTACCAGGCCGAAATCCTGGTAGTACTTCTGGCCGACCGTCTGGTCGGGCACCTCAAGCGCGTAGTGGAGAAACGATCTCACCGCCATGCCGGGCCTCCTGCGGCGACGCCGCTACGCGTCCTTGACGGGGTTCTCGAGGGTGCCGAGCCCCGTGATCTCGAGCTTGCAGACGTCGCCGGGCTGGAGCGTGACCGGCGGCTTGCGCGAGAACCCGACGCCGGCCGGCGTGCCCGTGGAGATGAGGTCGCCCGGCGAGAGCGTCATGATGTTGGTCAGGTACTGGATGATGTAGCCGAGGTCGAAGATGAAGTTCTTGGTATTGCCGTTCTGCATGAGCGTCCCGTTGACCCAGGTCTTCAGATCGAGCACGTGCGGGTCGGGGATCTCCGAGCGGTCGGCGATGTAGGGACCGACCGGCGCCAGCGTGTCGCCCATCTTGCCGGGGCCCCACTGGCTCGTGTGGAACTGAAAGTCGCGCGCGCTCGCGTCGTTGATGATGGTGTAGCCGTAGATGTAGTCGAGCGCCCGATCCCTCGGCACGAAGCGCGCCGTCTTGCCGATGACCACGCCGAGCTCCACCTCCCAGTCGAGGGTTTTCTCCCCGCGGGGCCGGAGAATGGGCTCGCCGGGATCGAGGATGGCATTGTTCCACTTGGGGAAGACCGGCGGCTCCTTGGGCACGGGGCTGCCCGTCTCCGCGGCATGGTCCTTGTAGTTGAGCCCGATACAGATGAACTTGCCCGGGTCGTTGATGGGAGCGTGCAGGCGCACGGCATTGGACGCGTGGCTGACCGGCTGGAACTTACCCGCCTTGGTCGCGTCCATCATGGCCCCGAGCATGTCCTGGGTGGCTGAGCCGCCCTCGAGGAAGCCGCGCGTGCTCTGGGGGAAGAGGGCGGTCGAGATGGCGGCCGAGCGGACGACCCCCTTGGCTGAGAGCCAGGCGGCACAGCTCGCCTCAAGGTCCACCACGCGGTCCTGGCCTATGAAGCAGCCCAGGCGCGGGGAGTGGCCGTTCTGAGAGAACCGGACGATCTTCATGTGGGGCCTCCTTAGAGTTCCCATGGGGGGTTCCGATGGGCGGCAGGGTGCCGCGGGCGGCATTCTAGCACCGTTTTGGGGGGCCGGGAGGCGGCTTGAAGTGGCTGGTTTTTCTTTGATATAGTCGCCACAGTGACTGTAAGGTAGAGCTCAGGATGTAGTGGCAGCAGCCCCCGACAGGGTCGGGGCAAAGAGCCGGTTACATGGAGGTACGACAATGAAGATCACCCCTTGGATCTCCGCGGCACTCGTGGCCGCCCTGTTCGTGACGGGTCCGCTGGCTCCCATGGCGGCCTTCGCCCAGGCCCCGCAGACGGCGCCCCCGGTCGAGCCTTCGCTGACCAGCCAGAAGCTGGGTCAGGAGCGCGTGCCCGTCGATCCTGTGGAAACGATGCTTATGCCCTCGGTCGAGCCTATTACCAGCAAGGATCCGACGGACGGTGACGCCACCGCGGCCGGTTTCATGAACGTGGTCTATGTCCCCGGCAAGGCCATCATCTGCACGGCGGGCGTCCTGACCTCAACCCTGGTCATGCTGCTGACGTTCGGCACCGCTTACCGCGCGGCCCGCGGCGTGTTCCTCGAGGGCTGCAGCGCTCCCTGGGCGCTGACGGCTGATTACGTGTCGGGCAAGATCCCGGGTCCCGGCGACCCCGGGTACGATCCCTCCGGCCGCTACTAGTTGGGCCGTATTCCACCGGAGTACCTCCCGCCCCGCGAGGCGTGGCCGGAGCGCGTCTACACGCTGCCGGAGCTCCGGGCCTACCCTCCGCGGCTGAATTCCACGGAAGAGCTCCTCGACCGCCACGTCGCCGAGGGGCGCGGCGACCGCGCCGCGATCCTCTTCGAAGACCAGCGGATCACCTACGCCGCGCTTGCCGCCCAGGTGAACCGCCTTGCCGGGGCGCTCCGGGGCCTCGGCATCGGGGAGGAGGACCGCGTGCTGCTGCGCGCCCCGTCCATCCCGCCCGCCCTCGTCGCCAACTTCGCGGTCATCAAGCTCGGCGCCGTCATCGTCCCGATCTCGCCGATCTTCTCGCGCGCGGAGATCGCCCACGTAGCGACCAACACCGAGGCAGTTGCCCTCATCGTGGCCCAACCGCTCCTGGAAGAGGTGGAGCGGGCGGGGGCTCTACTCGCGACGGTCCGCCACGTCATCGTCATCGGCGGAGATGCCGCCGAGATCCGCGCCAAGGGCTTCATCCCGTACGCGGACCTGATGGCCCAGGCGCACCCGCCGGTGGAGCCCGTGAGGCGCGACAGGCTGGCGGTCTCCGTCCTCCTCTTCACCTCGGGCACCACGGGCCTGCCCAAGGGCACCGCGCACGTCATGGAAGAGGCGCTGGTGGTGCCCGACACCTTCGGCCGTCACGGCTGGCGCGTCACCCCGGACGATGTCATCGGCGGGCCCGCGCCCTTGTCGGTGGCCGCGGGCTACTCCACCCAGGCCGTCATCCCGTTCCGTTTCGGCGCCGCAGCATCGCTCCTTCCACGATTCACCCCCGAGGCCATGTTCGAGCAGATCGGGAAGCACGGCATCACCGTCCTCTCCATCCTGCCCACGGCCTATCGCAAGATGCTCCAGGTCCCTGACGCGCGCGCGCGGTACGACCTCTCCTCGGTGCGCCTCTGCACGGGAGGGGGCGAGTCCCTCGGCGGCGAGACCTACCAGGCATGGAAGGACGCCTTCGGGCTCGAGATCTTCGAGGGGCTCGGCACGACCGAGATGATGTACGTCTTCGTTTCGTCCGCGGTCACGCGCCGGGTCAAGCCCGGGGCCATAGGCCCGGCGGTGCCGGGTTACGAGCTGCGCGTCATCAGCGAGGGGGGCAAGGACTGCCGGCCCGGCGAGGTCGGGCTCCTCGTCGTCAAGGGCCCGACCGGGACGCTCTACTGGCGTGACCCGGACAAGCAGGGGCGCGCGGTCCGCAAGGGCTGGTGCTTCGCAGGCGACTTCGTCACCATGGACGAGGAGGGCTACGTCACCTTCCTCTCGAGAGAGGACGACCTCATCAAGTCGTCGGGCTATCGCATCGGGCCCGAGGAGATCGAGGGCGTCATCGCCCGGCACCCCGCCGTGGCCGACTGCTGCGTCATCGGCGTGCCGGACGCGGTGCGTGGGCAGAACACGCGCGCCTACGTGGTGCTTACACGGGAAGCCGCGCCAAGAAAAGGGCTCGAGCGGGAGATCGTGGACTCCTGCCGCGACGCGCTGGCCGTATACAAGCTGCCGCGCGAGGTGGTGTTCGTCGACTCGGTGCCGCGCGCGCCGGGTCCGGCCGGGCCCGGCACGGGCAAGCTCCTCCGCCGCGTGCTGCGCGACGCCGCCGTCTAGGCCGTCGACGCGGCGCATGGCCCGCTCCCGCCGATGGGCCGTGCCGCTGGTTTTTGTTTTGCTGCTGGCGGGCTTCGCGGCCGGCATCTGGGGCAGCTATCGTGAGGTCTACCCCGGGCGGGGTCTCTTCCGGGTCACCGGGGTCTTCGAGGGGCGCGGGGGCGACACGCTGATCCTCGTCAGCCACGACGCCGCGCCCGGCGTCATGGACGAGATGAGCAGGATGGCCTTCTACGCCGAGACGAAGGAGATGCTGGACGGCGCCGGCCTGCGTCGCGGAGACCGCGTCCGGCTGACGGTGAGGCAGCTGCCCGACCGCTATCTCGTGGTGGAGATCCGCAAGATCCAGTGAGAGGGGAGGCGCTCCATGGCCGATGAGGACTTCTCGCCCGAGACGCACCGCTTCGCCCCACCGCGCTACTTCGACGACTTCCGCGTGGGCGAACGCTTCTACATCCCCTCGCGCACCATGACGGACGCGCTCTTCGCGGCCTTCCAGCTGGCTTCGGGCGACAACCACCCGATCCACTACGACCGCCCCTACTGCCGCGCGCACGGCCACCGCGACCTGCTGGCCCACGGGCTCATGGTCGCCGCCCAGGGCGCGGCCGGCGCCGGAATCTTCCCGCACGTGGTCGGCGACGCTCTCGTGGCCTTCCTCGACCAGTCCTCGCGCTTTCTCAAGCCCGTCTACGCGGGCGACACGCTGTATCCGATGCTCGCCATCACCCGGCTCGAGCCGGGCCGCACGACAGGCGTCGTGGCGATGCGCGTCACCATCCACAACCAGGACAAGGAGCTGGTCATGGACGGCGAGCACCGGTATCTCCTGCGAAGGAAACCCTGAGGAGGACCCCCAAGGAGGACCCAATGCCCTACCGCATCAACCACATCCATCTCAAGGCGTCGGACCCGCGACGCACCGCCGAGTGGTACGTCGGGGCGTTCGACTTCAAGATCGTCAACGACGAGACGCGCGTCTTCGGCGACCGCTTCGTGCGCTGCCAGAGCGCCGACGGCGGCATGGCGGTGAACATCTCGGGCCCGCGAACGGGAGAGACCCTCCGGGCGGGAGACGCCTCTGCCCACTTCGGTCTCGAGCACTTCGGCTTCGACTCGACCGACATCGAGTCCGATATCCGGCGGCTCGAGGGGCTGGGCGCAAAGCTTCTCGAAGGCCCCATCCAGGTGCCGAACGGCGGGCGCATCGCCTTCATGCGCGCACCCGACGACACGCGGGTCGAGCTCGTCCAGCGCTCGACGATCGCGGGCGGCTGCTGCTGACCCGCCACCGATCCGTGACACGCCGACTGGGGGCGGGGGGCCTTCCCCGTGGACCACGCTGACTCGCGGGCGCGTCGCGCCGTCTCGATGGAGCCATGAGACTCTTGTCTCCGGCTTCGGCAACGCGCAGAAGATACGGGTCCACGGGGAAGGCCCCCCGCCCCCAGTCGGCTCCCCGCGCGGGAAATCCTAGGCCGCGAAACCGAACGAGAGGGTGCCGGCAGGTCGTTGACGTAGCGGTGAGGGCGGGGCTGGGGGGTGCCCTCCTCGGACCCGTATCTTCTGCGCGCCGCCGAAGCGTAAGACCGGAGTCTCGTGGCCCCGTACGAGAGGACGCAGCCCGCCCGCGAGTCAGCGTGGTCCGAGGAGGGCACCCCCCCCAGCCCCGCCCGGTGAATCACGAGGCCTTGGGCACGCTAGAAGGGCGAGGGGGTGCCCTCGGGGAGCGGGACGTCGAAGGCGAAGAGCACTGCCGCGATGGTCTGGTAGTAGCCTGCCAGGACCACCAGCTCGATGAGGCCGGTCACCCCCACCTCCTGCTGGATCTCGTCCTGGAGGGGGGACGGCACCGACTCTCGCTGAAGGACGTGCTGCACCACCCGCGCGGCCCGCACGTAGCGCGCGGGCAGGCCGGCCAAGTCGCCGCGCGCTCGGATCCGCTCGATGACGTCGTCGGGCAGACCCTCCTTCTTCGCCACGGGCGCGTGCATGACCCACTCGAACGGCTGGGCGACGTGGCGCGCGGTGATGAGGATGGCGAGCTCTCGCAGATCTCCCGGCAGGGTGGCGCCGAAGCGCAGGTACTCTCCGAGGTCCGCGACGCGCTCGGCGAGGGCCGGGTGATGCATGAGCGGGACGTAGGGGCCGCGGATCTTTCCGCGCTTCGTGGCGATCCGCTCGTACACCTTCTGCGCGGCGGGGTCGAGCGAGCCGAGAATGTCGGGGAGCCTGGCCATCGCTCAGCGCCCCTTGAAGACGGGCTCGCGCTTCTCGACGAAGGCGCGCGCCGCTTCCTTGTGGTCCTCGGTCATGCCGGTGCGGGTATGGTGCCAGGCCTCGAGGTCGAGCTGGTCCTTGAGCGAGCCCGACTCGGCGGCATTCATATTGCGTTTCATGTAGCGCAGCGCGACGCGTGGGCCGCTCGCGATCTTCCCCGCCAGCGCCATGGTCTCCTGCTCCAGTTTGGCATCGGGCACGACGCGGTTGACGATGCCGAGCGCGAGGGCCTGGCTGGCGTCCACCAGCTCGGCGGTGTAGTAGAGCTCGCGCGCCTTGGCGGTGCCGACCAGCTGGGTCAGGAAATAGCTCCCGCCGAAATCGCCCGAGTAGCCGACGCGAGCGAAGGCGGTGCCGAACCGGGCATTGTCGCTGGCGACGCGCAGGTCGCAGGCCAGCGCCAGCGAGAGCCCCGCGCCCGCCGCCGCGCCGCGCACCATGGCGATGGTGGGCTTGGGCATCTCGTGGAGGAGCCGCGAGGTTTCCATCCGTGAGCGGAGCGCCTGCGCCTTCTCCTCCATCGTGGTGCCGCCGAGCTCGTTGCCCTCGGCCATGGCCTTGACGTCGCCGCCCGCGCAGAAGCCGCGGCCCGCGCCCGTGAGCACGACCGCGCCCACCGCCGGGTCATCCGCCAGCCGATGGAGGGCCTCCAGCATCGCGTCCAGCATCGGGCGCGACATCGCGTTCAGCCGGTCGGGCCGGTTCATGGTCAGCACCGCGACGCCGTCCTTGATCGTCTCGAGCAGGTCCGTGGTCATCGGGGAATCCTCCGGGCTGGATACGGTGACATGCGCTATTTGGGAGCCGAGAGCATCCGCACATGCGCGACCAGCGCGCGGATCTCGGGGTCGGTCAGATGATAGCCGAAGGCGGGCATGCCGGGCTTGCCGATCGTCGCCCCGCCGTCCTTGATCAGGCCGAAGAGGTAATCGTCGGAAAGCCGGGACATGGCTTCGCGGTCCGTCAGGTCACCAGGCCGGATGAAGAAGATAGTCGCGCGCCACGAGCCCCGGCCGTTGGCGCCGTGGCAGGTGGCGCAGCGGGTGAGATACGCGCGCTGCACGGCCGTGGCGGTCTTCGGGACCGGATGCGGCAGGAAGAGGAGGGCGAGGACGCTTCCGGCCAGCAGCAGCAGGGTGGGAGCCAGGATGACGAGCAGCCATTTCGCTTTCACCCGCCGGAGCATACCACGCGCGCGCTCAGGCCCACGCGGGTGCTCAGCTGATGTCGCGCCCCACGTCGAGCAGCGCCCGCGCGAGGCGCGGATCGTCGCGGAGCGCGGGCCCGCTGCCTTCGAGCGCCACGCGCCCCTCGTCGAGCAGGTAGCCGCGGTGGGCGAGGCGGAGCAGCCGGCGCACGTGCTGGCCGGCCAGGAGCACCGCGACTCCGCGCGCCGCGACGGCGCGGATGGCGTCGCCGACCTTGTCCGCGACTTCGCGCCCAAGGCCGAGGAAGGGGTCGTCGAGACAGAGCACCCGCGGGCACGCCATGAGTCCGCGCCCGAGCGCCAGCATCTGGCGCTCTCCGCCCGAGAGGTTCTCGGCGAGTCCACGCTGCCGTGTCTCCAAAATAGGAAAGAGCGCGAAGACCTCCCGGATCGTCTTGTCCGCCCGCGCGTGCGCGCGGGGGAGGAAGGCGCCCAGCTCCAGGTTCTCGCGCACCGAGAGCGGCTCGAACGCGCGCGCGCCCTCGGGGACCATGACGAGCCCGCGCGCGGCGATCTCCCACGGAGGCGAGTGCCCGATGGGTAGGCCGTCGAGGAGGAGGCTGCCGCGCGTCGCGCGTAGAAGCCCGGCGACCACCCGCAGGAGCGTCGACTTGCCGGCGCCGTTGGGCCCGAGAAGCACGACGATCTCGCCCCCGGCGGCGTCGACCGAGGCGCCGCGGAGCACCTGCGCTAGGCCGTAGCCGGCGTGGAGCTCGCGCGCTTCGAGCTGCGGCACGGGCTCACTCATCGGCGCCGCCGAGGTACGCCTGGGCCACGCGCGGCGAGGCGAGCATGTCAGAGGCCGGACCCTCGGCCGCGATCACGCCGCCATTTAACAAAATCAGGCGGTCGGAAACGCTCGCGAGCGTGCCGACGGAGTGCTCGACCGCGACGATGGTGATCCCGCGCTCCCTCAGCCGCGCGTAGAACCGCAGCACCTCACCGCGGCCCTGCGGCGACAGCCCCGACGCGAGCTCGTCAAGCAGGAGGAGGCGCGGGCGGGTGGACAGCGCCACGGCCAGCTCGAGGCGCTTCATCTGCCCGAGCGAGAGCTCGCTCGCGCGCGCGCCCGCCTTGTCGTCGAGCCCGACGATGGCCAGGAGCCGCTCGCCCTCGCGGCGGCGATCTGCGGCGCGAATCAACGTCCACCTTCTGCTGAGAGTTACACCCACGAGAACGCTGTCCAGAACGGTCAGCCCCGCGAAGGGGCGTGGGATCTGGAAGGTGCGCCCGATGCCGAGCCTGCCGAAGGCCCATGGAGGTTTTCCGGTGACGAGGGCGCCGTCGAAGCGGACCGCGCCCGCCGTCGGGCGGAGGAGCCCGCCCAGGACATTGAGGAGCGTGGTCTTGCCCGAGCCGTTCGGGCCGAGCAGGCCGATGACCTGCCCCTCTTGGACTTCTATGTCGATCCCGTCGAGAGCGCGGACGCGGCCGTAGTCCACGCAGAGGCCCCGGCCTTCAAGGAGCGGCACGGCGGCGCCTCCCGACGAGCCCGCCCAGTCCCCCCGGCAGGAAGAGGACGGCGGCGATCAGCGCAAGCGCGTACCCGACCTGGTGGAGCGCGGGGAGCAACGGCTGGAGCACGAGCTCGCTCGCGAGGTAGAGGCCGACCGCCGCCGCGGGAGGGCCCAGCGCGGTGCGCGGCCCGCCGAGCGTCGCCATGATGAGCGGGGCCAGGGAGTACCAGGAGCTGAACACGAGATCGGGCTCCACGACGCGGACCATGTGGGCGTAAAGCCCACCGGCCGCCCCGGTGAGCCCGCCTGAGAGCGCGAAGGCGGCAAGCTTCCAGGCCGCCGGGTTGACGCCGAGCAGGCTCGCCCGCTCCGAATCTTCGCGCACCGCGGCGAGCGCCAGCCCCAGCCGCGAACCGGTCATCCATGTGAAGACGGAGAGCGTGATGGTCAACAGGAGGAGCGCCAGGTAGTAGGCGGCGGCGCGCGGCGACGACGCGGAGCCCGGCAGGGCGGGGATGCCGACGATCCCCGCGCCGCCCCCGGTCAGCCGCTCCCAGTTGAGCGCGATGCCCCGGCCGATCTCAGCGCAGGCGAGCGTGGCCAGCGCCAGCGGCGCGCCGTGGAGCCGGAGGGCCGCCACGCTCACGAGCGCGCCCGCTGCCGCGCCGGCAGCGGCGCCGAGCGCGAGCGCGGCCCACGATGCGACGCCGTGGATCGCGGCGAGGGCCGCGGCATAGGCGCCCACCCCGAAGAAGGCCGTCTGGCCGAAGGAGATCTGCCCTCCCCAGGCAAGAACGCTCCAGGCCGAGGCGAGGGTGGCAAGGATGAAGGCGGTCGCCAGCAGATGCAGGTAGTAGGGAGGAAGGCCGGCGGCCGGCAAGAGCGCGAGCAGCGCCGTCACCGCCACGAGCCTCGAGCGCTTCCCGCTCATCGTGGGCGGCCGCCGGCCGTCATCCCGCAGGCGAGGCTGCCGCCGCGGGCCATCAGCGAGAGGAGCAGCACAGCCGCCACCAGGGTCTCGCGCCAGCCGGGACCCGCCCACGCGACGCCGAGCGTCTCGACGAGCCCGAGCGCGATTCCCGCCGCCAGCAGGTTCGGAATTCGCCCGATGCCGGCCCAGAGCGCCAGCACGATGCTGACCATGACGAGGGGTCCGCCGGCCGCCGGGTGGACGTAGTGGAGCGTGGCGAAGAGCACGCCCGAGGCGCCCGCGAGGGCGGACGACAGCAGCAGGGTCGTGAGCGCGGCGAAGTCGGTGTTGATACCGAGCAGCGCGGCCGATTCCGCGTCGAGGGCGGTCGCCCGCGCGGCGCGGCCCCAGCGCGTGCGCGTGAGGGCCACCCAGAGCAGGGCAATGACCGCCAGCGCCGCCGAGGCGGCCGCGAGACGGCCCCGGTTCAGAGT
The DNA here is from genome assembly GCA_030647435.1 of Candidatus Rokuibacteriota bacterium. Lineage (NCBI taxonomy): Bacteria > Candidatus Rokuibacteriota > Candidatus Rokuibacteriota bacterium. The sequence continues at coordinate 46,699 of JAUSJX010000048.1, read as the reverse complement.
GACGGGGCCGAGATGGAGGCTCGCGGTCAACGGAGAGTCGGCGATCAGCCGGTAGTCGCTTCCCCAGAGCGCGCGCATCCCGTCCTGGAGCAGGAGCGCCACGCCGAAGCCCGCCGTCAGGCTCGTGAGCTCCCGGGGCTCGGGCAGCCTGCGGAGCAGCGCGTGGATGCCCCAGCCCAGCGGCAGGAGCGCCGCCGCGGCCACGGGCATGAGCCAGAGGGGACCGAGCGCGGAGCCCGCCCAGAGCCAGTTGCCGAGATAGCCGCCCACGACGATCATCTCGCCGTGGGCCAGGTTCAGCGCGCGCGTGACTCCCAGCGTGAGCGCGAAGCCCGACGCCACGAGCGCGTAGAAGCAGCCGAGGAGCGCGCCGGAGACCACGGCCTGGAGGAAGGACGACAACGACAGGACGGGCGCTCTACCCCTTCACGGCGCCGGCCGTGAGCCCGGAGACGTAGTAGTCGAGGAAGAGCACGTAGACGATCACGATGGGGATGCTCGCGAGCAGCGCCCCCGCCATGAGCGAGCCCCAAAAGTAGATGTCGCCGCGGATCAGGTCCGACGTGACGCCGACCACGGCCGTCTTGTTCGCCGACTGTGAGATGAAGGTCAGCGCGTAGGTGAATTCGTTCCAACAAAGCGTGAAGCTGAAGAGCACGGCGCAGATGATCCCCGGCAGGGCCATCGGCAGCACGATCCTCCAGAGCGTCTGCATGCGCGTGGCACCGTCCACGAGCGCGCACTCTTCGACCTCCCGCGGGATGGTGCGGAAGTAGCCCATGAGGAGCCACGTGCAGAAGGGCACGAGGAAGGTCGGGTAGGTGACCATGAGCGCCGTGATCGAGTCGGCGAGGCCGAGCCAGACCACGACCTGTGAGAGCGGCAGGAAGAGGAGCGTGGGCGGGACGAGGTACGAGATGAAGATGGCGGTGCCGAAGGAGGCCGCGCCGCGAAACTGCAAACGGGCCAGGCTGTAGCCTGCCAGGATCGAGATGACCACGGAGACCGTCGTCGCCACGACTGCGACCAGCAGGCTGTTCTTCATCCAGGTCACGAATTCGGTCTTCGCGAAGAGGAAGGTGTAGTGCTCCGTGATCACCCCGGTCTGGATCCAGAAGGGGATGGACTTGAGGTTGTACAGCTCGGCGTTCGACTTGAACGACGTCACCGCCATGAAATAGAACGGAAACAGCACGAAGAAGATGTAGGGCGTCAGGTTCGCGTACGCGAACGCGTTCGAGCGGATGCGGGCGCCACGGCTCCTCGCGAAGGCCATGGCTATTCCTTCCGAACGTACTGGAGCTGGAAGAAGACCACCAGCGCCAGGAGCGGGAAGATGAAGAGGGAGATGGCCGCGCCCTGTCCGAGATTCCCGCCCTGGAGGCCCACCTGGTACGCGAGGGTGGCGAAGAGGTGGGTCGTGTTGATCGGGCCGCCGCGCGTCAGCACCTGGACGATGTTGAAGTCGCCGAAGGTGAAGATCGTCGAGAAGAGGATGACCACGGCGAGCACCGGCTTGATGAGCGGCAACGTCACGTGCCAGAAGCGGTCCCAGGAGGTCGCGCCGTCCACCTCGGCGGCTTCCATGTACTCGCGGGGCACGGCCATCAGGCCCGCCAGCACCGTGATGGCGAAGAAGGGCAGCCCCCGCCAGACGTTGACGGTGATCACGGCCGCCATGGCGTACGTGGACTGCCCGAGCCAGTTGGGCCCCGGCGCGTTGATGAGATGCAGCCGGATCGCGGTCCAGTTGACGACGCTGTAGAGCGAGTCGAACATCCACAGCCACGCCAGCGTCGAGAGCGCTGTCGGGATGACGAAAGGCAGGAGAACGATCCCGCGAATCACGCGCTTGAACTTGAGGTTGCGGGCCAGGAGCATCGCGAGCCAGATGCCGAGGACCATCTTGAGGCTGACCGCGATGCCGGTGAAGACGAAGGAGTTCTGGACGGTCTGACGGAAGGTCTCGTTGCCGAGGATGTCCCGGTAGTTCGTGAGGCCCACGAAGCCGCCGGGCGACCCGACCCAGTAGTCCGAGAGGCTGAACCAGATCGCCATCCCGAACGGGAAGGCGACGAGGGTGACGAGCAGGACGATCGCCGGCACGATGAGGCCGTAGCCGAAGACGTGCTCCTGCTCCCACCACTCGCGGAGACGGGAGAGGCGGCCGGGACGCGGGAACCCGGCCGCCTCGAGGACGCGGGGACCGACAGCCATCCTACCCCTTCAGCTGTCCCTTGACGGCGAGCGCGACCTGCTCCTGGGCCCAATCCATGGCGCGCTTGGTCGGCATGCCGTTGATGGCCTTGGCGACCATGTCGGTCATGATGTAGTTGTCGTCGATGCGCTGCACGGTGTCGCTCGGCTTGGCCGGCCAGCCGCGCGGGTGCGCGTACTCGGCCTCCTTGGGCAGCATGGCGAACTTCGGGTTCCGCGCCCAGATCGGGTGGTCGGCGAGGTTCTTGAGCGGCGGGTGGTTGAAGGCGTTCGACGCCACGATCCAGGCGTCGTAGTTCTGCTTCTGGAAGAGGTACGCGACGAACTCCTTGGCGAGCTCCTGGTTCTTCGAGAACTTCCAGATGCCGAGGCTCAGGATGGGCGGCGCCGAGTGCCTTCCCGCCGACCCGGCCAGGCTGTTGTGGTGGTTGATGTCGTCGGCGATGGGCTGCTTGTTGGCGAGCGCGGCGTTGTACGGGCTGACCGGGTTGTGGATCCAGGAGCCCTTGCCGGAGAGCATGAAGCGGTTGTTGCCGGCGTCGTCCCAGGACAGCACCTCGGGCTCCATCGCGTCCTTGTAGAGCTCCTTGTACCACTCGATGACCTGCGCGGTCTTGTCGGAGCTGATGCCGGGCGTCTTGCCGTCCGCCTCCAGCACCTTGGCGCCGAAGGACCACGCCACCGACCAGTACGTCGAGTGCGCGTCCGAGCAGTGGCTGATGGGGAGGCCGACCGGGTTGCCCTGCTTCTTGAGCACCTTGCCCATCTTCAGCAGCTCATCCCACGTCTTCGGCGGGCCCTCGAAGCCGGCCTTCTTGAAGTGGGCCTGGTTGTACGTGCCGGGGAAGGAGATCCAGAACCAGGGGATGCTCTTCCAGCCGGACTTGGTCTGGCTGCTCTCGGCCGAGAAGCTGTACCAGCCCCCGCCCTGCTTGCCGACCTTCTCGACCACGTCGTCCACGCTGAGGAGGAGATTCTCGTAGAGGAACGGGTCGGCGCCCGCCGTCCTGTACATGTCGTGGCCGGACTGGGACTGGGCCTCGGCCGCCACCTTGGCCGGCATCTGCAGATGCGCCATGGTGTCCACGCGCACCGTGCAGTTGGCGACCTTGCCGAAGGCCTCCGCCTGCTTGCGGAGCTCGTCGTCCGAGGCCGGGACGAAGTGGTTCCAGGAGAGGAAGGTCAGCTCGCGCTTCTGGGCGAAGGCGGGAGCCTTGCCGAGGGCGAGCCAGGAGGCCATCCCGGCGGTCGCGCCGGCGGTCGTAGCGAGGAACTGGCGTCGGGTCGGGACACGTCGATCGGGCTTCTTCATCCAAGGCCTCCCTGTGGCAGTGGGAGATCGGGTCGACAACGCGAGAACCAAGCCGGTAGCGTCTCTCACCCCCTCGAGATAGGTCAAATGGTGAGTTTTTGTACCGTCACCCGGGGACATTGTCAAGGGTCACGTGCCTCACCGCCGCCGCCGCCGTCACCGGCCTCGGCCGAAGAAGCCCCCCGTCGGGCGCGCGTGGGCGTGCCAGTGGTCGGGGATGTTCCGCATGTGGCCGTCCAGGTAGAACGCTCCCAGCTCCGTTGCGGCGACCTCCCGCAGGCGTTGGTGCATGTGCACTACGTGCCCGTCGGGCGGCTCCGTGCCGTGGTGGCGCCAGACCACCATGGGCACCGCGCAGAGCTCGCACTCGGCGATCCAGCAGATCTCGTCCTCGTGGTACCAGGGGGTCAGGCGGGCCGCCCGGCAGAGATCGCACCCGTCCACTCGCACGAAACCGGTCCGCGACTCCCCGCCCATGCTCACCGTGCCGCGGCTTGCGCGCGCTCCTGCGGCCAGACCACGACGTGCCGGCCGTCCTGGATCTGGAGGATGACGCGCTCGTAGGAGACGGGGTCGCCGCGCTCGTCGAAGCGCACGCGTCCCATGGGCGTCATGACGTCGGCCGCGGCCAGGGCGTCGCGAAGCCCGGGGCCCGTGAGCGGGCGCCCGCTCCGGGCGGCGGCCTCCAACGCAGCGAGCAGGGCCCGCGCCGCCGCGTAACCATGCATGGCGAGCGGCACCGCCTGGACTCCAAAGCGCTTCGTGAACGCCTCCACGAAGGCTTGGGAGTCAGCTTCTTGTCCGGGCGCGGCGATGCCGGGCTGCCAGGCGGTGGTGCCGTAGAGCCCTTCGGCTGCGGGCCCCAGGCTCCGGATCACGTCGGGGAACTCCATCCCGAAGGCGCCGAGAAAAGCGCGGAGCTTGACTCCCCCCTGAGCCATCTGGCGCACGAGGACCAGGTGGTCGGCGAAGAAGGTGTTCGAGATGAGCACGTCGGCGCCCTGGTCTCTGACGCGGGCCAGGAGCGGCGTGAAGTCCGAGAGCCCCGCGGCCAGCGGCTCGTAGACCAGGACGCGGACGCCCGCCCGCTCGAAGATTTCGCGCTGGCGCCGCGCGAGCTGGGTTGCACCCGGGGTCGGCGAGTACAACACGGCGACGCGGCGGGCCCCGAGCCCGGATTCCACGAAGCCCGTCATGGGGCGGACATAGCCGGCCAGGCTCGAGATGCGGAAGAAGTAGCGGTTGCCGCGCCCGGTCAGTCGCTCGTCGAGCGAGGCCGTGGCGAGATAGGGCACGCGCGCCCGGTCGGCCACTTCGGCGATGGGCCCGACGAGGCTGTCGACGTAGCCGCCGATCAGGGCCACCGCCTGGCTGCGCCCGGCCAGCTCCTCGGCGGCGCCGATCGCGCGCTCGGGGCGGCCCTCGTCGTCACGGGAAAGGAGGAGCAGGTTTCGCCCCGCGATGCCGCCGCGCGCGTTCTGCTCCTCGATCGCCAGCACGATGCCCTGGTGCACGGTGGTGCCCTGGAGCGCGAGAGCGCCCGTGAGCGGGTTGATCTCTCCGATCACGATGGGCTCCGCCGCGCGCGCGGGAGCAGCCCCGGCGGCGGCGAGGCAAAACAGGAGCGCGCCCTGGAGGGCGCGCTCGGTGAGGCTCGTCACGGGCGGGCGGCTACTTGATGACCGCTTCCGTCTTCGTGTCGAAGAAGTGGATGCGGTCGGGAATGAAGGTCAGCCGGATCTTCTCGTGCGGGCGCGTCCTGACCGAGGGCTCGACGCGGGCCACGATCTGCTGCCCCGCCGCCTTGGTGTCGAGCAGGATCTCGGCGCCCAGCGGCTCCACGACCTCGACCACGGCCTCGAAGGAGAGGTCCGCGGAGTCCGAGCTCGCGCCGACGCGCAGGTCCTCCGGGCGGACGCCGAGCGTCACGGGCTGGCCCTTGTAGGCCATCAGGCTCTGCGCCTTCTGGGGCGGCACCTTGATCTTGATGCCGGCGGCCTCGGCGAAGAGCGCGCCGCTGCCGTCGGTCAGCGTGACGGGGATGAAGTTCATGGACGGCGATCCGATGAAGCCCGCGACGAACTTGTTCAGGGGCTTGGCATAGATCTCCATGGGCTCGCCCACCTGCTGGACCCAGCCGTCCTTCATGACGACCACCCGCGATCCGAGCGTCATCGCCTCGACCTGATCGTGGGTCACGTAGATCGCGGTAGTTTCCAGGCGCTCGTGGAGCCGCTTGAGCTCGACGCGCATCTGCACGCGCAGCTTGGCGTCGAGGTTCGACAGCGGCTCGTCGAACAGGAACACCTGCGGGTGCCTCACGATGGCGCGCCCCACGGCGACGCGCTGGCGCTGGCCGCCCGAGAGCTGGCGCGGCTTGCGCTTGAGCAGCTCCTGGATGCCGAGGATCTCAGCGGCGTCCTGGACGCGCTTCTGGATCTCGGGCTTCGGGAACTTCCGCATCTTGAGGCCGAAGGCCATGTTGTCGTACACGCTCATGTGCGGGTAGAGTGCGTAGTTCTGGAACACCATGGCGATGTCGCGGTCCTTGGGCGGCAGGTCGTTGACGATCCGGTCGCCGATGGCGATCTCGCCGGAGGTGATCTCCTCCAGCCCGGCGACCATGCGGAGCGTCGTGGTCTTGCCGCAGCCCGACGGCCCGACCAGGACCATGAACTCCTTGTCCCGGATCGTCAGGTTGACGTCCTTGACGGCGTGCACCTCGTCGTACTTCTTGTTCAGCTCCTTCAGCACGACCTGCGCCATGGGCGACCTCTTTCATTCTTGGGAGTCGGACACCCGCGCCGGAGGCCAAGGCCCCCGCGCGAGGGATACTAGCACAACCGGACGGCGCTTGGTATCCGCCCCGGCCTACCCCTTGACGGAGCCGGTCAGGCCCGTCACGTAGTACTCGACGAAGAAGGAGTAGACGACCGCGACTGGGATCGAGCCCAGCAGCGCCCCCGCCATGAGCTGGCCCCAGAAGTAGATGTCACCGCGGATCAGCTCCGAGACCACGCCGACCGGAACCGTCTTTTTCTCGGGCGAGGAGAGGAAGACGAGGGCGTAGATGAACTCGTTCCACGACAGCGTGAAGGCGAAGATGCCCGCCGAGAGGATGCCGGGGATGGCGATCGGGAAGATGATCCAGATCATGGCCCCGAAGCGCGTCGCGCCGTCGATGCGCGCGCACTCCTCCAGCTCCTTCGGGATGGTCTTGAAGTAGCCCATCAGGAGCCAGGTGCTGAACGGGATCAGGAAGGTCGGGTAGGTCAGGATGAGCGCCCACGGCGTGTCGCCGAGCTGGAAGGCGCGGATGATGTTCGCCAGCGGGATGAAGAGGAGCGTCGGCGGCACGAGGTAGGTGACGAAGATGGAGGTGCCGATCGTGCCGGCCAGCGGGAACTTGAGGCGCGCGAGCGCGTAGCCGGCCAGGAGCCCGCAGAAGAGCGAGATAGCGGTGGACGCGCAGGCGATGAAGAAGGTGTTCCAGAGCCAGTGCGGGAAGTTGGTCTTGGCGAAGAGGTCCTGGAAGTGTTCGAGCGTCGGGTGCAGCGTCCAGAAGGGCGCGTTGTTGACTGCGCGCCAGGATCGGTAGAGCTCCGAGTCCGGGCGGATGGCGGTGATCAGCATCCAGTAGAAGGGGAAGAGCGTCCCGATCACGAATACCGTGAGCGGAATGTAGAAGTACACCCACCGCTTCCACTTCTTTTCGATGACCATTATGTTCCGGGGGGGAGCGCCCGCCGCTCCCGCTGAGGGTTGGCTCGGCTCGCCTGCGGTTGCGCCTCACAAGGCAATCCCGGGCCCCCCCACCGGGCCGCATGGCGAAGAGCCCGCTTGCCCGTCTGTTCTTCCCGGGTGGCCATTCGAGACACTCTAGGCGCCTTCGAGGCGGCGGAGATAGCGGAGCTGGAGCCAGACGACGATGAAGAGGACGGGGAGCATGAAGAGCGAGATCGCGGCGCCCTCGCCCAGGAGCCCCGTGGCGATACCGATCTGGTAGGCGTACGTCGCCAGGAGGTGCGTGGCGTTGGCCGGGCCGCCGCCCGTCAGGACGTAGATCAACTGGAAGTCGGAGAAGGTCTGGATGATCGAGAACACCACGACGACCACGGTCACGGGCTTGAGGAGCGGCCAGGTCACGTGCCAGAACCGGTGCCAGCCGTTGGCCCCGTCGAGCGAGGCGGCCTCGTGGAGGTCGGGGCTGATGGTCTGCAGCCCCGCCAGCAGCGTGATGGCGAAGAACGGCATGCCGCGCCAGGTGTTGACCACGATCGCGCACCACATGCCGTAGGTGCCGTCGGAGAGGAAGGGCAGCTTCGTCGTGATGAAGCCGCCCTGGTAGAGCATCCAGTTGAGCACGCTGAACGTCGGGTCGAACATCCAGCGCCAGGCGAACGTGCTCAGCACGGTCGGCACGATGAAGGGCAGGAGCATGGCGGCCCGCACGATGCGCTTGCCGCGGAAGTGCCGGTTGAGCAGGAGCGCCACCCACATGCCCAGCGCCAGCTTGAAGATCGTCGCCCAGAAGGTGTAGAAGCCGGTGTTCCAGAACGCGGTCCGGAAGATCGAGTCGTTCCACGCCTTGACGAAGTTCTTGATTCCCACGAACTCGCCCGGATTGCCCACGCTGACGTTTGACATTGACAGCCACACGCCGATCACGAACGGGTAGGCGATGAAGAGCCCGAGTAGGAGGATTGCCGGCGCCAGCAGGAGTGTCGCCAGGAGGCGCTCGCTCTCGAGCCAGCGCGTCATCCGCCCGGGGCGCGATGCGCCGGCGTGGGGCAGCGCGGCCGCGATTCCGGCCGCGCCCCCCGATCCCCCAGCAATAGGCTTCTTCATGTCGGTCGCCGCGCCCTGTCCCTGGCTCGCCAGCCGCCGCAGTGCTGACCGCGGCGGCTGGCGCCGTGCGGAACGCTTATTACCCTTCGTAGATCTTCTTGAGCTCGCCTTCGGCCCACTTGACGGCGTCCTCGGCCTTCATGCCCTGGACGGCCTTGGCGTACATGTCCACGATGATGTACTTGGAATAGGCCTCCGTAGAGTTGGCGCTGGCAGGACCCGCGTAACCGAAGATGCGCGTGTCGCGGGCGGCCGTGCGAAACATCTGGAGCGGCTTGTCGATCTTGCCCCACATGGGATTCTTCTCCCACTCCTTGGTGGCCGCCACGCTGTACCCCTCACAGATCTGGAACCACTTCTCGTAGTTCTCCTTCTTGTGCATCCACCGGAGGAGATCCTTGGCGAGCTTCGGGTTCTTCGAGTACTTCATGATGCCGTGGGCATTGCTGAAGTACAATGGGTACTGCCCCACCGCCCCCTTGAGGGGGAAGAGCGCGTGGTCGATGTCGCGCCACAGCGGCTCACCCTTCTCGTCCTTGAGCTTGTCCTGCTGGCGTTTGGCCACGATGTAGATGGAGGCGCCGTTCAGCGTGGCGCAGATCTCGTTGGCATGGAAGGCCCGGTTGTTGTTGGAGTCGTCCCAGGCGAGCCCGCCCTCGTCGCAGCCTTCCTTCCACAGCGCCGTCATGTACTTGACGGAGTCGAGGGCCCCCTTGGAGTTGATGGCCACCTTTTTGCCGGTCTTGTCGGTCTCGGCTCCGCCGAACGACCACAGGAGCGGGTAGGCCCAGGTGGGGGCGTCCCCGAAGGTGTGGCCGAGGGTTTGCCCGTACGGCTTGCCCTTCTTCTTCAGCTCGGCCGTGGCCTTGCGCAACTCGTCCCAGGTCTTAGGGAATTCGTTGAAGCCGATCTCCTTGAACCACGACTTCCGGTAGGCGATGGCGTTGCCGACGATGGAGTGGGGCATGCCGAGCCACTTGCCCTTCACATTCGCGGCGGCATTGAACACGTCGTAGAAGCCGCCCTGATCCTTGGCCACGGCGTTGGCTACGTCGCTCACGTCGACCAGCGAGTTCGCGTAGAGATGGGCCCAATTGTAGTAGAGCATGAAGATGTCGGCGCCCGCGCCCGACTGGACGGCCGCGGTGATGCGCGGCTGCAGGTCGTTGTACCCGATCGTCTCGAGCGTGACCTCGGCGCCGAGGGCCTTGGAGGCCTCCGGCATGCCCTCCTTCTTCAACCACGCGTCGGCCTCGGGGATGAAGTCGTTCCATCGGACGATGTGGAGCTTCGTCCCCTGGGCGAAGGCCGGCGCGCGGCGCGCGGCCAGGATCCCCTCGATGCCGGCGGCGGCTCCCACCGCCACGCCCGTCGTTTTGATGAAGGTCCGGCGGTCCACCTGCCGGCTGTTCGCCGCCCCGTCCTCGCGCTTCTCAGTCGTCATTGACCATGTCTCCTCGTGTTGGTGAAGTGTCTGTGGTGCGGAGCCGTTCCCTTCCGGGTTCGGGCGGCGGACTCCGAGCGGCGGGGCCAGCCCCGACCGTGAGAATCAACGCTCGTGAAGGCAGTCACAGGGTCGTGAAAGGGTGAGAAATCAGCCAAAATCGTGGCGCATTCTTAGCAAGAAACCGCCTCGCGTGTCAACGGGGAAAAGCGCCGCCTTGCGTCACGCCGGGCGCAGGGCGGTCCTCGGCGGCCGGAGCGTCAAGGCCAGCACGATGGCCATGGTGGCGATGGCGCCGGAGCCCAGGAAGAGCCAGAGATAAGAGCCGAACACATCGTGAATGATGCCCCCGGCGTAGGAGCCTATGCCCATGCCGATGCAGGAGATGAAGAAGACGCCGCCATAGGCCGTGCCCATGGCCCGATCACCGAAGTACTCGCGGGTGACAACGGCGTAGAGCGGCATGACGCTGCCGTAGGCGACCCCGAAGACCATGGCGAGGGCGTAGAGCGTGCCCGCGTCGCCCGCGAAGACGTACAGGAAGATGGTCATGGCCTGGAGGATCAGCCCGGTGACCAGGGTGCGCTTGGCGCCGACGCGGTCGGCGACCATGCCGGTGCCGACGCGCCCGATGATGGATGTCAGGCCCGAGATGCCCAGCGCCCCCGCCGCCGCCAGGGCCGCTACGCCCTGGTCTATGGCGTGGGAGACCATGTGGAAGATCGGTCCCGAATGGGCCGCGCAGCAGGCGAAGTGGGTCAGTGCGATGGCCCAGAACGGCCAGAAGGTCCAGAGCCGTCGGGCGGTCAGCCCCGGCTCCGGCGCCGGCTGCGAGGCCGGCAGGCCGGCAGTGGGCGCCCGCCTGAGCAGGAGCGCCGCGGGGATGACAACGATCAGCGCGAGCTCGCCCAGGATCAGGAAGGCCGTGCGCCAGTCATAGTTGTTGATGAGCCAACGGGTGAGCGGGGCGAGGGCCAGCGTGCCGAGGCCGTTGCCCGACGAAACGATGGACGCGGCCATCCCCCGCCGGTGCTCGAACCAGCGGATGGCCGTCACGGTCAGCGGTACGTAGAAGCAGCTCACGCCGAAGCCGACCAGGACGCCGAAGCTGACGTAGAACTGCCAGAGCGCCTCCGCCCGGCCGGAGAGGATCAGCCCCGCTCCGAGCAGCACCCCGCCGCCCAGCACCACCGGGCGCGCGCCGAAGCGGTCGGAGAGATACCCCGCGAGGAAAGAGCCCAGTCCCATCGCGATCCAGTTGAGCAGCGCGATGGCGCTGACGCTCGAGCGCGCCCAGCCCATGGAGTCCTCGAGCGGCTTGAGGAAGACGGCGAGGGAGAAGAGCGTGCCGACCGCCATGGTGATGATGACGAAGGCGGCGCCGAGCACGACCCAGCCGTAGGACGAGCGATCACTCACGGGGTCTCCATCCTTCCTTCCCGCACCGGGATCAGGAGGCACATCGTAGCGGCCATGACGAGGCCGAGCGCCGCCCAGGGCACGCCGAAGCCGCCCAAGCGCTCCACGGCCAAGCCGAAAATGGGCGGGCAAATGGTGACGCCGAAGGACGAGATGGCGAGCCCGAGCCCGATGGCCGTGCCCGCGCCCCGCGGCCCGACCAGCTCTGCCATGAGCGTGTGCTGGACGCCGTTCCAGCCGATGCCGAAGAAGCCGAAGACGAGCGCGAGCGGCGCCAGGACCCATGCGCTCGTGCCGGGCCCCGTCCCCGCCATCACGAGCGAGCAGGCCGTCGAGCCGACGCCGGCGATGACGAGCACGATGCGCCGGCGCCCGCCGAAGAACCGGTCGGAGAGCATGCCGAAGATCACGCGACCGGCAATGCCGGTCGCCTGGGCCATCACGAGGTAGCGCCCCGCGTGGACCAGCGAGACGCGCAGGACCTCGGTCAGGTAGAGCACGAGGAAGGACATCCACACCGTCTGCATGCCCGCGAAGATCATCGTGGCGCCCGAGACGAGCCAGAGGTCGCGGTTGCCGAGGACGCTCCGAAGGCTCGCGGGGCCGACGGACAGGCCGTCCGTGTCGGCGGCGGCTGGCGGGTCTCGGTAGAGGAGCCACGTCACGGCGGCCAGTACCGCGATCAGCGAGGCCGGCAGCGCCACCGCCGGTCGCCAGCCGAGCCAGAGGGCGAGCGGCGGCATGATCGAGGCGCCGACCGCGCCGCCCAGAGGCAGGCCGACCTGCTTGAGGCCGACGGCGGTGGCGCGCTGGCGGCGTGGGAACCATGCGATGGCCGCCTTGGCCGTCGTCGGGTTGAGCATGCCGTAGCCCACGCCGGCGCAGATCATGACGATCATGAGCAGGGAGAAGGAGCCGGTGCCCGCGACGGCGTAGAGGCCGGCGGCGATGACGGCCTGTCCCAGCACCATGGTCGCCAGGACGCCCCACCGGTCGGCCATCCAGCCGGCGGGCAGGGACATGAGCGTGGTGCCGACGTAGTAGGCGGACAGAAAGGAGCCCGCCTGCGCCATCGAGAGCCCAAGGTCTTGGCGGATCAGCGGCGCGATGGCCGGGATCCCGAGCGGGCCGACATTGGCCATGGTCTGGGCGGCCATGATCAACGCGAGGATGCCCCAGCGCCCCGCGGCGGCTTCCGGGTTGGTCGCAACGGGCGGTTTGTTCAAGAGGGGCGGGATGCGACGAGCGCGGCGACGGCTTTGAGATCCTCCTCGGTGTCCACACCGATCGTAGCCTCGCGTGTCTCGAGAACGCGGATCGGGATGCCGTGCTCGAGCAGCCGAAGCTGCTCGAGCTGTTCCGCCCTCTCCAGGGCCGATGGCGGCAGCGAATGGTACATCTCCAGAACCTGGCGCCGGTAGGCGTACATGCCGATGTGCTTCCAGTACACGATGCCGCCGACATTGTCGCGATCGCAGGGAATGGGCAGCCGCGAGAAGTACAGCGCATTACCGTGGCGGTCCGTCACCACCTTGTTGGCGGTCCGGCTTGCGACCTCGTCGGGGGTCGCGCGGATCTTGAGCGTCGTCACCTGGACCTCGGGCTCGTCGAGAAAGGGTCGTACCAGGGTTTCGATGTGGCCCGTCGTCACGAGCGGCTCGTCGCCCTGGATGTTGACGTAGACGTCGGCCACGCGGGCGCGCGACACTTCCCAGAGCCGATCCGTCCCCGACTGATGGTCGGGCGACGTCAAGACGGCCGGGATGTGATAGGCGTGGCAGGCCTCGACGACCTCCTCGCTGTCGGTGGCGACGAGGAGGTCGGAGAGGAGGCGGCAGCCCTGGGCGCGTCTGAAGACGTAGACCACCATGGGCACGCCCGCGATCTCGCGGAGGACCTTGCGCGGCAGTCGGGTCGAATGCAGCCGCGCCGGGATGACGCCCAGAATGTTCACCCCCGCTAGCCTGCTCTAATCACGAACGCGTGTTCCGCGTCCTATGCGCCCCCTCACCCTGTCCCTCTCCCCCTCCGGGGGCGAGGGGATCGAAACGGCTCCCTCTCCCTCGGAGAGGGAGAGGGTCGGGGTGAGGGTGGCGCATGTCTTCACGCATAATCCGGGCTAGGCTACCAGAAAGACGGCGGAGCCGCGCAGATCCCCGTGTTACGGACAAGAGGCGGCAGCCTGCTAACGGGCGGGGCCGGTGCCTGTACCTCTAAGCCGGGGGTCGAGGACGTCGCGGAGCGCGTCGCCGAGCATGTTGAAGCCGAAGACGGCCAGCGAGATGGCCAGGCCCGGGAAGATGGCCATCCAGGGCGCGCGCTGCATGTAGGAGCGGCCCGAGCCGGCCAGCATGGCGCCCCAGGACGGCTGCGGCGGCGGGACCCCAAGGCCGAGGAAGGAGAGGGAAGACTCGGCCAGGATGACGCCGCCGAGCCCGATGGTCGCGACGATGATGACCGTGGCCATGACGTTGGGCACCACGTGGCGCAGGACGATGCGGAGATGCCCGGTGCCCATGGCTCGCGCGGACTCGATGTAGGGGTTCTCCATGACGCTGAGCGCCGCGCCGCGTATCACGCGGGCGCTGGTTGCCGCGACCAGGACGGACAGCGACAGGATCAGGTTCATGAGTCCGGGCCCGAGCACGGCCATCAGCGAGAGGATGATCACGAGATAGGGGAAGGACATCCAGGCGTCCACCACGCGCTGCACGGCTATATCGTAGATGCCGCCGATGTAGGCGCTCGAGACTCCCACGGCCGTGGCGATGAGGGTGGCAAGCGCGATCGTGATGAAGCCCACGGTGACCGAGACTCGCGCGCCGTATACCACGCGGCTCCACATGTCGCGGGAGAGATTATCCGTGCCCATCCAGAACTGGGCGCCGGGCGCTTTCATCCGCGCCCCGGGTATGCTCTCGTCGTAGACGTAGTGGGCGATCCAGGGCGCGCCCACCGCCATGACGAGCATGACCAGCACGAGGAATCCGCCAAGGGCGCCCAGGGGCTTGCGCCGGCAGAAGAGCAGGAGCGCCCGGACCCCCCGGGGGAGCGCCCAGGTCTCGCTCGCGGGCTCGACCGTTGCGACGGCGTCGGTGTGCCTGGCCATTACGAGTAGCGGATCCTCGGGTCCAGCACGGCGTAGAGAAGATCCACCGTGAGGTTCATCAGCACGATGATGGACACGACGAGCAGGTTGATGCCCTGGATGACCGGGTAGTCCCGCTGGTTGATGGCGTCGAAGAGGAAGCGCCCCATGCCCGGCAGCTGGAAGATTAACTCGATGATGACGGTGCCGCTGAAGATCTGCGCGAGCTGGATCCCGAGGATGGTAACGACCGGGATCAGGGCGTTCTTGAGGCTGTGCTTGAGCACCACCACGCCCTCGCGCAGCCCCTTGGCCCACGCCGTGCGGACGTAGTCCTGGCGCAGCACCTCGAGCAGCATGGCCCGCGTGAGCCGCATGATCCCCGCCGCCGAGGCCAAGCCCAGGATGAGCGCCGGCAGGAGGAACTGGAGCACGTGGGCCGTGGGCGACTTGCTGAACTCGGTGAAGCCGAGATGCGGCGTCCACCCCCACCAGATCGCGGGCAGGACGATGACGAGCGTGGCGATCCAGAAGCTCGGGACCGACAAGCCGATGATGGCCGCGCTCCGCGCGACGTAGTCCCGCATGGTGTCCGCCCGCACAGCGGAGAGCACGCCGATGGGGATCGCGATGACGACGGCGAAGCAGATGGCCAGGCCGCCGAGGAGCAGCGTGACCGGCAGCCGCATGCGGAGCTCCTCCACCACCGTCCGCTTGGTCCAGAGCGACTCGCCGAGGTTGCCGCGGACGACGTTGCCGACCCACGCGAAGTACTGGATGTAGATCGGGCGGTCGAGCCCCAGCTTGTGCCGGAGATCGTCCACGTCCTTGCCGTACGCCTTCTCCTCCATCATGAGCTGGACCGCGTCGCCCGGCAGGAGGCGGGGCAGGGTGAAGACGATGAGCGAGGCGATCACCAGCGACGGGATCGCGACGAGGAGGCGCTTGAGGAGGTACCGCCTCAGCACAGCGTCAGCGGTCGAGCCAGGCCGCGGTCACGCGGCCGCCCCAGTCGTAGCCGATGTTGGGCGCGTAGTTCTTGAGGGCCCCGTCCCACACGCCGATGTTGACACCGGAGGGCGCATACACGTAGTACTGCTGCTTTGCGAGATAGCGCTGGATCTCGTGCAGCACCTCGCGCCGCTTCGCCACGTCGGCAGTGCGGCGCTGGCGGACCAGCATGTCGCCCAGCACGGGATCGTTCACGTGGCTCTGGTTCTTGAGCTCTCCGGGCATGTGCGGGCCGAAGAGAAAGTTGTCCGGGTCGAGGAAGGGCGTCTGCGGACCGTACGCCATGGACTCGTACTTGCCGTAGAAGGCGGTGCTGATGTACGCGCCGTACTCCTGCTGGATCAGCTTGGCGTCGATGCCGATGTCCTTGAGGTTCTTCAGGAGGAGCTGCAGGCTGTCGACAAGGATCGTCGAGCCGTATGTCGCGTAGGAGATCGTGGCCGGGAAGCCATTGGGGTAGCCGGCCTCGGCGAGGAGCTTCTTGGCGCGGGCGGGATCGAACTTGTAGTACTGGGCGCCCTCGCCGAGCTGGTCCACGGGCAGCGCCCAGTCCTTGAGGCCGGCCGGCACGGCGGGGTTGAAGATGCCAACGCCTTCGAAGAGAGCGTCGATGATGCCCTGGCGGTTGAAGGCCAGCGAGATGGCGCGGCGCACGCGGACATCGCTGAACGGCGGCTTGTCGGTGCGCATGTAGATGTGGCTCTCCTGGTTGGAGGCGTACTCCATGGTCTGGAGTTTCGGCCGTCTCTGCTTGAGCGTGTCCTTGATCTGGACCCAGTCGGCCCTGTTGATATTCCCGGGATTCTCCCAGCCGAGGTCGTACTTGCCCGCGATGAAGGCGGCCATGCGCGAGGCATTGTCCTCGTCTATGGTGACCTCGACCTTGTCGATATAGGGCAAGCCGCTCAGGAAGTAGCCCGGGTTCCTCACGTAGGTGACGCCGACATTCGGCCGGTAGGTGTCCAGCATCCACGGGCCCGTGCCGATCACGGCCTCGGACTTCTTGAGGTCGCCGAACTTCTCGACAGCTTCCTTTGCGATGATGGCCAACGCCATCGGATTGGCGACCATGTCGAGGAACCAGACGTAGGGCTCCTTGAGCGTCATCTTCACCGTGTACTTGTCGACGACCTCGACCTTGTCGAGCGCCGCCATCATGCTGCGATAGGCATTGCCCTTCTCGTTCACGAAGCGGTCGAAGGTGTACTTGACGTCGTCGGCGGTCAGCTCGCGCCCGTTCACAGGCGGCTTGTTGTGCCAGCGGACCCCTTTGCGGAGCTTGAAGATGTACGTGGTGTCATTGGGCTGCGTCCAGGACTCGGCGAGGTCGCCCTCGAGCGTGAACGTGCCCGGCTGCACCGCCGGCCCCGCCTTGAACTTCAAGAGCCGGCTGTGGGAGAAGGTGTAGAGGACGTTGGTCTTGTACGAGATCGTCAGGTGCGGGTCGAAGTGCGGCGGATCCCACAGCCGCAGCGAGAGCGTCCCGCCTCGCTTGGGCGCCTGCGCTTGAACGGGGCTCCACACCGCGGGCGCCGCCGCCGCGGCCAGCCCCGCGCTGCCCAACTTGAGCAGATCCCGCCGGCTCAGTCTCGTGCGCATGGTCTACCTTTCCAGCCAGGCCGCCATGAGGCGTCCGCCGTAATCGTAGCCGATGTTCGGGCCGTAGTTCTTGAGCGCGCTGTCCCACACCCCGATGGAGATGCCCGACGGGACCTGCACGTAGTGCTGCTGCTTGGCCAGATGGCGCTGGATGTCGTGGATGACCTCGCGCCGCTTGGCGACATCGTGGGTGCGTCGCTGGCGGATCAGCATGTCGGCCACCACGGGGTCGTTGATGTGACTCTGGTTCTTCGTCTCCCCCGGGTAGTACTGGCCGAAGAGGAAGTTGTCGGGCTCGAGGAAGGGCGTCTGGGGTCCGAAGGTCAGGGAGTCGAACTTTCCGTAGAAGCAGGTCGAGATGTAGGCGCCGTACTCCTTCTGATCGAGCTTGGTGTCGATCCCCACGTCCTTGAGGTACTTGAGGACGAGCTGCGCCCCGTCCACCAGGGTCGTTGAGCCGTACGTGGTGAAGCACATCGAGGCCGGGAAGCCGTTGGGGTAACCGGCTTCGCCCAACAGCCGTTTGGCTTCCTTCGGATCGTACTTGTAGTACTTGGCGCCCTCCCCGAGCTGGGCAACCGGCAGCGACCATTCCTTGAGCGCCGCCGGCACCGGCGGGTTGAACACGCCCACGCCCTCGGCCGTGGCGTCGATGAGCCCCTGGCGGTCGATGGCGAGAGACATCGCCTGGCGGACGCGTGGGTCGCTGAATGGTTTCTGGTCGGTGCGCATGGAGATGTGCGACATCACGTTGGAGGGGTACTCGGCGGTCTGGAGCCGCGGGCGCCTCTGCTTGAGCGTGTCCTTGATCTGCACCCAGTCCACGCGGTTGATGGCGCCTGTGATCTCCCAGCCGAGGTCGTACTTGCCCGCGATGAAGGCGGCCATGCGCGAAGCGTTGTCCTCGTCCACCGTCACCTCGACCTTGTCGATATAGGGCAGGCCCGCCGCGAGGTAGGCGGGGTTCCGCACGTAGGTGTAGCCCACGTTGGGGCGGTAGCTGTCGAGCGTCCACGGCCCGGTGCCCACGGCGCTCTCCCACTTCTTGAGGTCCCCGAACTTCTCCACGCACTCTTTCGCGACGACGGCGACCGCCATGGGGTTGGCGAGCATGTCGAGAAACCAGACGTACGGCTCCTTGAGCGTGAACTTGACCGTGTACTTGTCGGGCGCCTCGACCCTGTCCAGGGACGACAGCATGTAGGCGTTGGCGTTGCCTTTGATCGTCCTGAAGCGCTCGACGGAGTACACGACATCGTCGGCCGTCAGCTCCCGCCCGTTGACGGGCGGCTTGTTCTGCCAGCGGACGCCCTTGCGGAGCTTGAAGATGTACGTCGTGTCGTTGGGCTGGGTCCAGGACTCGGCCAGGTCGCCTTCGATCGGGAAGGTGCCCGGGACGACGCCCGGCCCGGCTTTGTGCTTGAGGAGGCGGCTGTGGGTGAAGGTCAGCGCGATGTGGGTCTTGTACGAGATGGTGAGGTGCGGGTCGAAGTGCGGCGGGTCCCAGAGGCGGAGCGAGAGCGTGCCGCCCCGCTTGGGCGACTGCGCATGCGCCGGCGTCCATATGGCCGGGCCCGCGGCCGCGGCGGCCAGGCCCGCGCCGCCCCACTTGAGCAGGTCGCGTCGGTTCAGAGACGGCTTCGAAGGCGCGTGGGCGTCCATGGCCACCCCTCCTTATTAAGTATGCTGAGTGACGGGCAGTTCCGGTGGGAAGTGGCGCCCACTGTGAGACAGGACGCCGCCTCCTGTCAAGCGGCCTGTGGCGCCCGGAATCGGCTTGACACCCGGCGGCCTTCTGCTTTACTCAAGCGCAACACGAACCCAGAGGAGGCTCTCGATGCGCTCACGCCTACTCCTGTTCCTCATAACGGCCAGCCTGGCGCTTTCGTTTCCGGCCCAGGCGGCAGCCCAGCCCATCAAGGTCGGCGAGATCAACTCCTACAGCGGCATCGGCGCGCCCTTCACGGGGCCGTACAAGGCCGGCGTCGAGATGGCCGTCGAGGAGATCAACGCCAAGGGCGGGGTCCTCGGGCGCAAGCTCGAGGTGCTCTTCCGCGACGACAAAGGCCAGCCGGCGGAAGCGGTGAAGCACGCCCAGGAGCTGGTCGAGTCGGAGAAGGTCGCCCTCATCGCGGGCACCTTTCTCTCGAACGTCGGGCTCGCGGTCTCCGATTGGGCCAAGCAGAACAAGGTGATGTTCGTCGCCGCCGAGCCGCTGACGGAAGCCCTGACCTGGTCCAAGGGGCACGACTATGTTGTTCGCCTCCGGCCCAACACCTATGAGCAGGGGCGCATGCTGGCCGAGAAGGCCGGGAAGATGAAGTACGTCAAGTGGGTGACGATCGGGCCCAACTACGAGTACGGCAAGCGCGCCTGGGAGACCTTCCGGGACCGCCTCAAGGAGCTCAAGCCCGACGTCCAGGTCGTGGGTGAGCACTGGCCGACGCTCGGAAAGATCGAGCCCGGTCCTCTCGTCACGGCCATCATGAGCCAGAACCCCGACGCCCTCTACGTCTCGCTCTTCGGCAGCGACTGGCTCGCGTTCGTCAGAGAGGCGCAGAAGCGCGGCCTCTTCCAGAAGACGTTCGTCGTGGGCATCCTCCTGGGCGAGCCCGAGTACATCGACCCGCTCAAGCTCGAGGCGCCCGAGGGCATGCTCGTGACAGGCTATCCCTGGTACGACATCAAGAGCGGAGGCCACCAGGAGTGGGTCGCCCGCTACACGAAGCGCGGCGACAAGCCGCCGGTGCTCGGCTCGCTGATCGGGTACGTCACCTACCAGTCCATCGCGGAGGGCATCAGGAAGGCCGGCAGCACCGACACCGGCAAGCTCGTGGCCGCCTTCAAGGGGCTCAAGGTCGAGACGCCGATCGGGCCCATCACCTTCCGCGCCGTGGACGGCCAGTCCACCATGGGCGCGTGGGTGGGCACGACCAAGATCGACCCAGCGCGCGGCGTTGGGATCATGGTCAACTACGAGTACATCCCCGGCGAGAAGGTGCTGCCCTCCGACGACGAAGTGAAGAAGCTCCGCCCGGGCAATTGATCTGACCCCCTCACCCTACCCTCTCCCCAGTGGGGAGAGGGACCTCCGAACCCCTCTCCCCCATCGGGGGAGAGGGTCGCAGTTCGAGCCGAGACGCTCGTCTCGAGCGGCGAGGCGAGGGCTGAGTTAGTCAAGGGGGCGCCATGTCCCTCCTCCTCGTCCAGCTGCTGAGCGGCCTCGCCAACGCGATGTTCCTCTTTCTCATCGCGTCGGGGCTGTCGCTCATCTTCGGCGTCACGCGCATCGTCAACTTCGCCCACGGCTCCTTCTACATGCTGGCGGCCTACTTCACGTATTCGCTCTCCGCGGCGCTGCCTCTGGGTCCTGCCGCCTTCTACGCGGCCGCGTTCCTCGCGGCGCTCCTGGTCGCCGCCCTCGGCGGCCTCGTCGAGGTGCTCCTGCTCCGACGTGTGTACCGCGCGCCCGAGCTCTACCAGCTCCTCCTGACCTTCGCGCTGGTCCTGGTCGTCGCCGACGCCGTGCGCTTCTTCTGGGGCGCGGACAACAAGACGGGCCCCGTTGCGCCGGGACTCGCGGGCTCGGTGCCCATCGCCGGCCAGCTCTTTCCCAGCTACGACCTCGCGGTGATCATCTTTGGTCCGCTCGTGGCGCTCGGGCTCTGGCTCGTTTTCCACCGGACGCGCTGGGGCATTCTGATTCGCGCGGCGACGCAGGACCGGGAGATGGTCGCGGCCCTCGGCGTGGACCAGAGGCGCCTCTTCACGGGTGTCTTCGTCCTGGGCTCGTTCCTCGCGGGGCTGGGGGGCGCGCTCCAGGTGCCCCGCCTCGCGCTCACGACGGTGATGGACACCACCGTCATCGTCGAGGCCTTCGTGGTCGTCGTGATCGGAGGCATGGGCTCGGTGTGGGGCGCTCTCCTGGCGTCGCTCCTGATCGGCGTGCTCAACGCCTACGGCGTCCTGATCCTGCCCAAGGCCTCCATCGTCCTCATGTTCGTCGTGATGGCCGTGGTGCTCATCGTCCGGCCGTGGGGACTCCTCGGCCGGCCGGAGATCCAGCTTCGCGCGGCGGGTAGCGCCGTCGCCAGGGAGCGCCGTGTCCCGTGGCATCCGGCCTGGCTCGCCGCGACCGCCCTGGTCTTGCTGGCGCTGCCGCTCCTCCTGCCGACCTTCTGGGTGTGGATGGCGGTCGAGATCTTCGCCTTCGCCCTTTTCGCGGCGAGCCTGCACCTCCTGATGGGTCCGGGCGGCATGGTGTCCTTCGGGCACGCCGCGTACTTCGGCCTCGGAGCCTACGGTGCGGCGCTGCTGCTCAAGTGGGCGGGCTGGCCGATGCCGCTGGCCTTTCTCGCCGCGCCCGTGGTCGCCGCCGCCGCCGCCGCCGTGTTCGGATACTTCAGCGTGAGGCTGACGAGCATCTACTTCGCCATGCTGACGCTCGCCTTCGCCCAGATCGTCTTCGCCGTGGTCCATCAGTGGGACGCGGTGACGGGCGGCGACAACGGCGTCCTGTCCGTCTGGCCTCCGCCGTGGCTCAAGTCACCGATGCGCTACTACTACTGGGCCCTAGGCTTCGCGGGCGCGGGCGTCGTGCTACTGCGGGTCGTGGCGGCCTCGCCCTTCGGCCTGGCCCTCCGGGCGGTGCGGGACCACGCGCGGCGGGCGGAGGCCGTCGGGATCAACATCCGCGCGCTCCAGTGGACGGCCTTCGTCGTCGCGGGCTTCTTCGCCGGTCTCGCCGGCGCCGTGTTCGTCTTCCTCAAGGGCAGCGTCTTCCCCGTCTACACCGAGACGCCGATGTCGGTGCAGCCGCTGGTCATGGTGCTGCTCGGCGGCATCGGAGCGCCCGCCGGCCCGCTGATCGGCGCCGCCGCCTACAAGCTCCTCGACACCGTCATTACCCGCTACACCGACTACTGGCAGGCGGGGTTGGGCGGCATCTTGATCGCGCTCGTGCTGGCCTTTCCGCGCGGCATCGCCGGCGTGCTCGACTGGAGGCGCTCGTGAGTGCGCCCGTTCTCGAGACGCGCGGGCTCGCCAAGTCCTTCGGCGGCGTCCAGGCCGTGGCGGGCGTGGACCTGGCCATGCCTCGCGGAGAGATCCGCGCGCTCATCGGCCCCAACGGGGCGGGGAAGACGACCTTCTTCAACATGCTCACGGGTCAGCTCAAGGCGGACGCGGGCGAGGTGCGCTTCAAGGGCGAGCGCCTCTCGGGGCTGCCGCCGCACGCGGTGTGGCGCCGTGGCGTGAGCCGCACCTTCCAGATCACCGCGACTTTTTCGTCGCTGACGGCGCTCGAGAATGTCCAGGTGGCGCTCTTTTCCCACGGGCGGCGCACGTATTCGCTGCTCGGGCGCGCGGCGCGGCTGGACGTGGACGCCGCGCGCGCGCTCCTGGACCAGGTCGGGCTTGCCGCGCAGGCGGACAGGGTGGCGGGAGTGCTGGCCTACGGCGACCTCAAGAAGCTCGAGCTCGCCGTGGCGCTGGCGAACACGCCTGAGGTCCTGCTGCTGGACGAGCCCACGGCGGGCATGGCGCCGGCCGAGCGCGGCGCTCTCATGGCGCTGACCGAGCGGATCGCGCGTGACCGGGGCCTGACGGTGCTCTTCACCGAGCATGACATGGACGTGGTCTTCTCGGTCGCCGACCGCATCATGGTGCTCCACCAGGGGCGCGTCATCGCCGAAGGCCGCCCCGACGAAGTCCGCGCCGATCCGCAGGTCCAGAAGGTGTACCTCGGGGAAGCCGAGTAATGCCGGGCGTATTGTCCTGGATACCGTTGACAATGCCGCCCGACATGCGGGAGTATGACGCATGCCCCGGCCCGTGGACTCGTCGGACCTCGAACGGCTCGGCGGCGACCTGCGCCAGGAGATGCACGCCATGGGCGAGCAGGTCCGCGCCGAGCTCCGCCAGGAGATCCAAGCGAGCGCAGCGGAGACACGACTCCAGATGGAGCAGTTCGAGTCGAGACTTCTCGCGCGCGTCGACGCAAGCGCCGCCGAGACCCGCCGTTACATGGGCGTCGTTGCCGAGGACCTTAGGTCCGACATCAAGGCCGTCGCCGGGGGGCTGGGCGCCCTCGACGAGAAGGTCGAGCGCTTCCGCGGCGAGGTCCGCGAGGACTTTGGCAGGGTGGACCGGCGCCTGCTCCATCTGGAAGTCCGAGTCATCGGCCGCTCCGGCCCCGCCTAGGCCTCCGAGCTGCGTCTTTCTCGCCTCCAGTCCGCCACGGGGACACCTCCATGCTGCGCCTTGAGGGCGTCGAGGCGGCGTATGGTCTCTCGCGCGTGCTGCACGGTGTCACGATCGAGGCGCGCGAGGGCGAAGTAGTCTCTCTGCTCGGCCGCAACGGCGCCGGCAAGTCCACCACGCTCAAGGCCATCGTGGGGCTCGTCGAAGTGACGGGAGGCTCGATCAGCCTCGACGGGCGGAATATCACGGTGCTGCCCACCCACGAGATCAGCAAGCTCGGTATCGGCTGGGTGCCCGAGGACCGGCGCATCTTCAGTGATCTGACCGTGGAGGAGAACCTGCTCGTGGGCGCCAAGGGCGGCAGCGGCTGGGGGGCCTCGCGCGTCTACGAGTACTTCCCGAAGCTGGGCCAGCTGGCGGGGCGTCGCGGCGGCAGCCTCTCTGGCGGGGAGCAACAGATGCTGACCGTGGCGCGCACGCTCATGGGCAACCCGCGCATTCTGCTCCTCGACGAGCCCTCCGAGGGGCTGGCGCCCGTGATCGTCCAGGCGCTCGGCCAGCAGATCGCGGCGTTGAAGCGGGAGGGCTTGACCATTCTGCTTTCGGAGCAGAATCTCAAGTTCGCGGCGCGGCTGGCCGACCGGGCCTACATCATCGAGAAGGGGCAGATCCGGTGGGAGGGCGCCATGGCGCGGCTGCTCGAAGACGAGGCCGCCCGCCGCTCGTATCTGACGGTCTAGTCCACTCCCTCTCCCCCATTGGGGGAGAGGGTCGCAGTTCGAGCCGAGACGCTCGCTTCGAGCGGTGAGGCGAGGGCTGAGAGGGTGAGGGGGTTTGATGAAGACGCTCATCAGGAATATCGGGCTGATCGTCTCGGGCGACATCGCGAAGCCCCTGCTTGACGGCGACAGCATCCTGATCGCCGACGGCAAGATCGCCGCCGTCGGTCGCGGCCTGGACGGCGACGCCGACACGGTCATAGACGCCAAGGGCAGCGCTGTCATCCCCGGCTTGATGGATTCCCACTGCCATCCCGTCTTCGGCGACTTCACGCCGAGACAGCGGACCATGGACTTCATCGAGTCCGGGCTCAACGGCGGTCTTACCACGATGATCTCGGCGGGTGAAGTCCACCTGCCCGGGCGGCCCAAGGACATCGTGGGACTGAAGGCGCTCGCCGTCGTCGCCGCCAAGGCCTACGCCAACCTGCGCCCCGCCGGCGTCAAGGTCCATGGCGGCGCGCCGATCCTGGAGCTCGGCATGGTCGAGGAGGACTTCGCCGAGATGGCTCGGCACGGCGTCAAACTGGTGGGTGAGATCGGGCTCGGCTCGGTCAAGACCGGCAAGGACGCGGCGCCCATGGTCCGCTGGGCCAAGAAGCACGGCATGACGGTCACCATCCACACGGGCGGGCCGTCCATCGCGGGCTCGAGCCCGATCAGCGCGGAGGTTGTCCTCGAGGCCGACCCGCACGTGGTCGGCCACATCAACGGCGGGACGACCTCGATGAGCGAGCGGGAGATCGACTCGCTCGTGGCCACGCAGATGGCGCTCGAGATCGTCCACTGCGGCAACGGCAAGACGGCGCTCCATACCCTCGAGCGCGCCAAGGAAGCCAAGGCGCTTCACCGCATCATCATCGGCAACGACGCGCCGTCCGGCACGGGCGTGGTGCCGCTCGGCATTCTGAGAGTCATCGCGCACCTGGCCTCTCTCGGGGGCCTCCACCCCGAGGCGGCCATCTGCATGGCGACGGGCAATACCGCGCGCGTGTACAAGCTGCCGGTGGGCGTGATCGAGCCCGGCCGCGAGGCGGACCTGTGCATCGTCGACGCGCCCATCGGCTCGGTGGGGAAGACGGCCCTCGAGGCGCTCAGGGCCGGCGACCTCTTCGGCATCTCCATGGTGCTGATCGACGGGCAGATCAAGATCGGCCGGAGCCGCAACACGCCGCCCGCGACCCGCGCCGCCGAGGTCGTCAAAGGACACGGACCCGCTGGAGGAGGCCACTAGTTCCAAGACCCCCTCTCCCCTTAGGGGAGAGGTCGGGTGAGGGGGAGAAGACGATGCGTATCCGGAAGCTGCTGACTGTTGTCGAGGAGATCTACGAGGACGGGGGCAGGAAGGCCGCCCGGCCCATCAAGAAGGTTGCCGCCATCGCGGTGATCGAGAACCCGTTTGCGGGGCGCTACGTCGAGGACCTCCAGGAGCTGGTCAAGACCGGCGAGGAGCTGGGCGACCTGCTTGGCCGCCGCGCCGTCGCGGCGCTCGGCGCGCCCGTGCACTCCTATGGAAAAGCAGCGATCGTCGGCGAGCACGGCGAGTACGAGCACGCGGCGGCCATCCTCCACCCAACGCTCGGCACGCCGTTCCGCGCCGCGGTCGGCGGCGGCAAGGCGATCATCCCGTCGGCGAAGAAGCTCGGCGGGCCCGGCGCGACCATAGACGTGCCGCTCCACTTCAAGGACGCGGCCTTCGTGCGCACCCACTTCGACGCCATGGAGGTGCGCCTGGGCGACGCCCCGCGCGCCGACGAGATCCTGGTCGCCCTCGTCGTCACCGACGGCGGCAGGCCGCATCCGCGGGTCGGCGGTCTCACGGTCGCCGAAGCCAAGAAGGAGGACGGTCTCCGATGAGAGCCGCGGGGATGAAATTCGGACTCCGCATCCCAAGCTTCGCCCTCGGCCCCAAGACCGCCACGCTTGCCGAGATGGGCGCCTATCTCCGCCGCGCCGAGGACCTGGGCTTTGACTCGGCGGTCAGCATCGACCACCTCCTGATGACGCCGCCCGCCTATGCCTGCACCTGGCTCGAGCCCGTGGCGCTGCTGTCGGCGCTGGCCGGGGTCACGCGGACGATCAAATTGGGCACCATGGTGCTGGTGCTGCCGCTCCGAAACCCCGCCTACTTCGCCAAGGAGTGGGCGACGCTCGATCTCCTCTCCGGCGGCCGCAGCATCCTCGGCGTCGGCGTCGGCTGGCACGAGGAAGAGTTCGCGCTCATGGGCATCCCGCACAAGGAGCGCGGGCGCCGCATGGACGAGATGCTGGAGCTGGTGACGGCGCTCTGGGCCGGCGACAACGTCACGTACACGGGCAAGTACTATCAAGTGAAGAATCTCAGCATCGACCCCAAGCCCGTTCAGAAGCCGCATCCGCCGATCTGGGTCGGCGGCGGCAGCCAGCCCTTCGAGAAAGTCTACGGCCAGACCGTGACCAATATCGATCCGGTGCTCAAGCGGATCGCGAAGTACGCCAAGACCTGGGTGCCGCACTCCTCCGCCACGGCCGAGATGGTCACGGGCGACTGGAACAAGATCCAGCGCTTCATGGATGATCTCGGCAGGAAGCCCGGCGACATGACCAAGGTCTACTCCAACTTCGTCTACGTGCTGAAGAAGGGCGAGAAGCCCGAGGTCGCGGCGCCGCACTTCAAGGTCTACTCGGGCATGGACCTGCCGTACTGGAAGGAGTTCTACCTCCTAGGCGAGGCCGAGGAATTGGCGGAGAAGATTCGCGCGAAGGTCGCCGCCCTCGGCGGCTGCGAGCAGATCGTGCTGAACCCGCTCAACTGGAGCACGGACCAGCTCGAGCTTCTGGCCGGCGAGGTCCTGCCGCGCGTCGCCAAGCCCTGAGGCCTCCCGGAGCCCCCGTCTGAGCGTCGCCCCGCGGCTGACGGGCAGGAGCGTCAAGCGCGTCGAGGACCCGCGCCTGCTGACTGGGCGCGGCGCCTACCTCGACGATCTCCGGATGCCGGGACTGCTCCACGCGGCCTTCGTGCGGAGCGTGCACGCGCACGCGCAGGTGCGCCGCGTGGTCACGGAGCGCGCGCGGCAGGCGCCCGGGGTCGCCGCCGCGCTGGCGGGACAGGACCTGACGGAGTGGGTCAGGCCGCTGGCACCGCAACTGGAAGGTTCGGGCTTCTGGCCCACTGAGTGGCCGGCGCTCGCTCCCGAGCGAGTGCGCTTCGTCGGCGAGCCCTTGGCTGGGCTCTGCGCCGAGAGCCCGGCCCAGGCCGCCGACGCCTGCGATCTGGTCGAGGTCGACTGCGAACCGCTGCCCGCCGTCGTCGACCCAGATGCGGCTCTAGCGCCGGGCGCTCCGCTCCTCCACGACGGCGTTCTCGGCAACGTGCTCTTCCGCCGCAGCTACTCCCACGGTGACGTGGACGCGGCATTCGCTCGCGCGGCCGTGGTCCTGCGCGAAACCTTCCGCCACGGGCGCTGCTCGGCGTCACCGCTCGAGGCGCGAGGCCTCATCGCCTCGTGGGAAGGGGAGCGGCTTACGGTATGGACCGGGACGCAGGCGCCGCACATCTTCGGGGCAGCGATCGCCCGCGCCTTCCATCTTCCCGAGGGGCACGTGCGGGTGATCGTGCCGGATACGGGCGGCGGCTTCGGCCAGAAAATGCACGTCCTGCCGGAGGACCTGGCCGTGGCCGCGCTGGCGTGGGTCGCCGGGCGCCCGGTCAAGTGGATCGAGACGCGGCGCGAGAACCTGGCCGCCGCCTCACAGGCGCGCGAGGGGAGCGTGGACATCGAGGCGGCCGCGGCTCGTGACGGCGTCCTGCTCGCCCTTCGCGCGCGCGTCGTCTCCGACAACGGCGCGTATCACATCTATCCATTGACGGCTGCCCTCGAGCCGCCCGGGACAGCCTCCATTCTCCCAGGCCCCTACCGCACGCCGGCCTATGCCTGGGAGGCGCTCGCCGTCGCCACCAACAAGCCGCCGCTCGGCGCCTATCGCGGTGTCGGCATGACCATGGGCGCCTTCGTCATGGAGCGCACGCTCGATCTCCTCGCCGAGCGCCTCGGCCTTGACCCCGCGGAGATCCGTCGCCGCAACCTGATCGCACGCGACGCCTATCCGTTCACCTCCGCCGCGGGCTTCGTCTACGACAGCGGCGACTATCCCAAGGCGCTCGAGATGGCGCTCGAGCTCGCCGGCTATGACGCGCTCAAGCGCGAGCGTGACGAGGCGCGGGCGCGCGGCCGGCTTTTCGGCGTCGGCATCTCCTGCTATACGGAGTACACCGGTATGGGCTCGGCGACCTACCGGCAGCGCGGCATGGTCGAGGTGCCGGGGCCTGAAGCCGCGCGCGTGTCGGTCGAGGCCGACGGCACCGTGCGCTGCCGCCTGTCCTTTTCCTCGCAGGGGCAGGGGCACGCGACGACGGCGTCCCAGATCGTCGCCGACGAGCTTGGTGTATCGCTCACGCAGGTCGTCGTCTCACAGCCCGACACTGACGAGACTCCTGAGGGCAGCGGGACCTTCGCGAGCCGTGGCGCCATCGCCCAGCAGGGCGCGGCGGGCGTGGCGGCGGTGACGCTGAAGGCAAAGATCCTCGACGCGGCCGGCGGGCTCCTCGAGGCGAGCCCCGCCGACCTCGTGCTGAACGGAGATCGCGTCTCCGTGCGCGGGATGCCCGACCGCGGCGTCACGCTCGCGGAAGTGGCGCGCGCGGCAGGGACTGCGAGCCTCGAAGTGACCGAGCGCTTCGACCCACCGGGGCCCACGTTTTCGGGCGCTGTCCACATCGCCTCGGTCGAGGTGGACGCCGGGACGGGTCGCGTGACGGTGCGTGGCTACGTCGTCGTGGAGGACTGCGGCCCGGTCATCAATCCCATGATCGTGGAGGGCCAGATCCACGGCGCGGTGGCCCAGGGCATCGGGGAGGCGCTCGGCGAGCGTCTCGTCTACGACGAATCAGGCCAGCTCCTGACGGGCAGCCTCATGGACTACGCGCTGCCGGCGGCGGCCGACCTGCCGTCCTTCACTCTCGGCCATTTGGAAACACCGTCGCCTCTCACGCCCGGCGGCCACAAGGGCATGGGCGAAGGCGGGACCATCGGCGCTCCCGCCGCCATCGCCAACGCCGTCGCCGACGCTGTCAGGCCGCTCGGCGTACGGGTGACGTCGCTGCCGATCTTGCCGGAGGCGCTGGTCTCGCGAAAGCCTACGCCGGCTTCTTGACGGAGCCTCGTCCCAAGGGTAGCCTCGCCCCAACCGTAATGACCTGCCCTCGATGCCAGACCGAGAACCCTCCACAGGCGAAGTTCTGCGTGGAATGCGCGGCTCCGCTGCCAGCCCGTTGCGCGAACTGCGACACCCAACTGCCCGCGTCCGCGAAGTTCTGCCCTGAGTGCTCGCATCCCGTCAGCGGGGCTACCGCCGGCCAGTCGCGCTTCGCCGCGCCCAAGTCCTACACTCCCAAGCATCTCGCGGAGAAGATCCTCACCTCGAAGAGCGCGCTCGAAGGGGAGCGCAAGCAGGTCACTGTCCTCTTCGCCGATCTGAAGGGCTCGATGGAACTGCTCGCCGACCGTGATCCCGAGGAAGCGCGAAAGCTCCTGGATCCCGTGCTCGAGCGGATGATGGAGGCGGTCCACCGCTACGAGGGCACCGTGAACCAGGTCATGGGCGACGGGATCATGGCGCTCTTCGGGGCGCCGCTCGCCCACGAGGATCACGCCGTGCGGGCCTGCTATGCCGCGCTGCTGATGCAAGAGGCGGTGACGCGCTACGCGGAGGAGGCGCGCCGCGCGTACGGCGCGAACGTGCAGATCCGGGTGGGGCTCAACTCGGGCGAGGTCGTGGTGCGCGCCATCGGCAGCGATCTCCACATGGACTACACGGCCGTGGGCCAGACGACGCATCTCGCGGCGAGGATGGAACAGCTTGCTAACCCGGGGAGCATTCTCCTGACGCCAGCAACCCTCGCGCTCGTGGAAGGCTTCGTCGCCGTGAAGCCGCTCGGCCCTGTGCCGGTGAAGGGGCTCGCCGACGCGGTGGAGGTCTACGAGGTGACGGGGGCGGGCCCGGCGCGGACCCGCCTGCAGGCGGCCGCCGGGCGTGGGCTGACGCGGTTCGTGGGGCGTGACGCCGAGCTGGAGCAGCTCCGCCGCGCCCAGCAGCTCGCCGGCGAGGGGCACGGGCAGGTGGCGGCGCTCGTCGGCGAGGCGGGGGTGGGCAAGTCGCGCCTCGTCTACGAGTTCACCCATTCGCTTCGCTTGCACGGCTGGCTCGTCCTCGAGAGCGCCTCCGTTTCGTACGGCAAGGCGACGAGCTACTTGCCGGTGATCGACCTCCTCAAGGGCTACTTCAAGATCCAGGACCGGGACGACCTCCGCGAGATGCGCTAGAAGGTGACCGGCAAGCTGCTCACGCTCGACCGCGCGCTGGAGCCGACGCTGCCGGCATTGCTGGCCCTGCTCGACGTCCCCGGGGACGACGCCTCATGGCAGACGCTCGACCCAGGGCAGCGCCGCCAGCTCACGCTCGACGCCGTGAAGCGGTTGCTGCTGCGGGAAGCTCGGGAGCAGCCCCTCCTCGTGATCTTCGAGGATCTTCACTGGATCGACGGTGAGACGCAGGCGCTGCTCGACGGCCTGGTCGACAGCCTGGGCTCGGCGCGCCTGCTGCTGCTCGTGAACTACCGGCCCGAGTACCAGCACGCCTGGGGCAGCAAGACCTCCTACAGTCAGATGCGGCTGGACGCGCTCCCGGCCGAGAGCGCCGGGGAACTGCTGGATGCGCTCCTCGGCGAGGATCCCGGGCTGGCGCCGCTCAAGCAGCTCCTCGTCAGGCGCGGGAACCCCTTCTTCCTGGAGGAGACGGTCCGGACGCTGGTGGAGACGAAGGCGCTGGCGGGGGAGCGCGGACGGTATCGGTTGGCACAACCGCTCCAGGCGATCCAGGTGCCGGCCACGGTCCAGGTGATGCTGGCCGCGCGTATCGACCGTCTTCTCCCGGAGGACAAACGCCTCCTGCAGGTCGCCTCCGTCGTCGGCAAGGACGTGCCGTTTGGGCTGCTCCAGGCGATCGCCGACCTTCCGGACGAGGCGCTCCGTCGCGGACTCGACCACCTGCAGGCCGCCGAGTTCCTCTACGAGACCGGGCTGTTTCCGGATCTTGAGTATTCCTTCAACCACGCGCTCACGCACGAGGTCACGTACAGCGGCCTGTTGCACGATCGCCGCCGGGAGCTTCACGCGCGGATCGTGGAGGCGATCGAGACGCTCTACCGGGATCGCCTCGGAGAGCAGATCGAGCGGCTCGCCCATCACACCCTCCGGGGTGAGTTGCGCGAGAAGGCGGTGGGCTATCTCCGGCAGGCCGGAGTGAAGGCGGCCGCGCGGTCGGCGCTCCCGGACGCCCGGGCCTGGTTCGAGCAGGCGCTCGGAGCCCTCGAGGCCCTGCCCGAGAGCCAGTCCACGCTCGAGCAGGCCTTCGAGATCCGCCTCGAGCTGCGGCCGGTGCTGAACCTGCTCGCTGAAATCCGGCAGGCACTGGAGCGCCTGCGCGAGGCGGAGACTCTCGCCGAGCGGTTGAACGACGACCGCCGGCGAAGCCGGGTCTGCGCGTTCGTGACGAACGTCCACTTGCAGCTCGGCGAGCTGGACGAGGCGCTTGTGACCGGCACCCGCGCACTGGAGATCGCCGGGCGACTCGGGGACTTGAGACTCCGCATCCTCGCCACGAGCTTTCTCGAGCAGGCGCATTACTTCCGGAGCGAGTACGAGCGGGTGGTCGAGCTGGCCACCGACAACCTCGCGGCGTTGCCTGCCGACTGGGTCTACGAGTATTTCGGACTTGCCGCACCGATATCGGTCTACGATCGCTGCTGGCTGGTCATGAGCCTCGCCCAGCTCGGCCGATTCGCCGAGGCGGCCGAGCACGAAACCGAGGCGATCCGGCTCGCCGAGCCGACGCAGCATGCGTTCACCGTCGGTCTGGCCCACCGCGCCGCGGGTACGCTCCAACTCCTCAAGGGCGACTGGGGGAAGGCGCGCTCACTGCTCGAGCGCTGGATCGCGGTGCTCCGGACCGGGAACGTCGTCATCCTGCTTCCTAGTGCGGTCGCCTCCTCCGCCTGGGCACTGGCGCAGCTCGGCGAGGCGAGTGAGGCGCTGAGCCGGCTCCGGGAAGCCGAGCAGCTCCTCGAGCGCCTCGCGGCAATGGGAATCGTCGGCCTGAGCGGCTGGGCCTACCACTCGCTGGGTCGCGCCGGTCTGCTGCTCGGCCGGCTCGACGAAGCGCGGCGCCTGAGCGACCGCGCGGTCGAATCCTCTCCGCGTCTCCCCGGGTTCGCGGCCCATGCGCTGCACTTGCTTGGCGACATCGCGACCCATCCCGACCGGTTCGACGCCGAGACCGGCGAGGCCCACTACCGCCAGGCCCTGGCGCTCGCCGAACCGCGCGGCATGCGCCCGCTCGTCGCGCACTGCCACCTCGGCCTCGGCAAACTCTACCGGCGAACGGGCGAGCGCGAGCAGGCGCAAGAGCACCTGACCACCGCGACGACGATGTACCGCGAGATGGACATGCTGTTCTTGCTGGAGCATGCGGAGGCCGAGCTGAGAGAGTTGGCATGAGAGCCGTTGCGGTCATCTGTTGAAGAGCCCGCGCGAGAAGCATAGAATCCCGGCCAACACAGGGAGGATACACATGGCACAGCAGGGGATCCGCGCGGAGAAGCTCACGCCTCATATCGGCGCCGTCGTCCATGGCGTCGATCTCTCGAAGCCGCTCGACGAGGGCACGTTCAAGGAGATCCACGACTGCCTCATCGAGAACTGCGTGATCTTCTTCCGCGACCAGCACCTGACGCCGGACCAGCAGAAGGACTTCGGCCGGCGATTCGGTGAGCTGCATGTCCATCCGGCCGCCCCTGGCCTCGTCGAGGGGCATCCGGAGATCCTGGTCATCCACGCCGATGAGAACTCGAAGCACGTGGCCGGAGAGGTCTGGCACTCCGACGTCTCCTGCGATCCCGAGCCTCCGATGGGGAGCATCCTGTACATGCACGAGCTCCCGCCGGTCGGCGGCGACACCCTGTTCGCGAGCATGTACGCGGCGTACGACGCGCTGTCGGAGCCGATGAAGCGGCTCCTCGAGGACTTCACCGCCATCCACGACGGCGAGCACGTCTACCGCGGCCGTTATGGAGTGAAGGACGAGGGCAAAACTTTTCCGAAGGCGGAGCACCCGGTCATCCGTACGCACCCCGTGTCCGGGCGGAAGGCGCTCTTCGTGAACAGCGGCTTCACGACGCGCATCGTCCAGCTCAAGCGGGCCGAGAGCGACGCCCTCTTGCAGTTTCTCTTCCGCCACATCGAGACGCCGGAGTTCCAGTGCCGGTTCCGCTGGCAGGAGCGCTCCATCGCGTTCTGGGACAACCGCTGCGTCCAGCACCACGCCATGTGGGACTACTACCCGCAGCGGCGGCACGGACATCGCGTGACGGTCCGGGGCGACAAGCCGGTCTGAGGAGATCGATCCATGGCGACCGCCCGCGTGTGGACGCTGCTCAAGGACTTGGCGACCACGGACTTCAAGGATCTCCCGCCGACGGAGAGGGTGACGATCCGCGACGAACCTGGGTTCTTCGACGGCCCCGTCGGGGCCCGGGTTGCGGTCCTGGACTTCAGTCCGGAGAGCGGCGCCCTCGGCCCCGGTGTGGCCAGCATCCCGCCGGCGAAGGAGCCGCAGTTCTTCCGGTACTCGGCGACCACGGCTCCTTCGCTCGACGCCCTCCAGGCTCCGGCGTTCATCTGCGAGAGCGTGTTCGGCACGGTCCACGAGACGATCCGCATGTTCGAGGAGCCGGACATCCTCGGCCGGCGCGTCGCGTGGGCGTTCCCGGGGCCCCAGCTGCTCGTGGTCCCCCGCGCCGGCGAATGGGAGAACGCGTTCTACGAGCGCGACTCGCGCAGCCTCCAGTTCTTCTACTTCCCGCACCGCGTCACCGGCCAGCGCGTCTACACGGCGCTCTCGCAGGACATCGTCGCGCACGAAACGACCCACGCGATCCTCGACGGCATCGACCCCGACCTCTACAACGCGCTGTCCGCGGAGTCGCTCGCGATTCACGAAGCGGTCGCCGACCTCGGCGCGCTCGCCGTCTCGCTGCGCTCGCGCGCCCTCCAGCGCCGCTTTCTCGACACGACAGGCGGCGACCCCTCGAAGTGGGTCGCGTTCGCGGGGCTCGCGGCGCAGTTCGCTGAAGGCACCGGCAGGACCACGAAGTTCCTGCGGAATCTCTCGAACGACCTGAAGATGTCGGACGTCGACGCGACCGAGCCCCACGAGCTGAGCCAGGTCCTCTCGGGCGCCCTCCACGCTCTGTGGCGAGAGCTCTTCCGCGGGTTGAAGCAGCGCCTCCGGCGGAAGGAGCCCGCGTTGGACGAGCGCTCCGCCGCGGGCAGGGTCGTCTGGCTGGCCCGCGAGATCTACGAGCGAATGGCGTTTCGCGCCCTCGACTGCCTCCCGCCCGGCGAGTCGACCTTCGCGGACTACGCCCGCGCCATTCTCGCGGCGGACCAGTCCGGCGTGCCGGAGGTCGACGGCCCCCGGGCCTTCCTCCGCAAGGAATTCGTCCGGCGGGGAATCGCAGCCTCGGAAGCGGCCTTGCGCGTGGAGACCGACCTCGACGTGCCCGCTGTGCGCCGGACCGATGTCGAAGCCCTCGCGACGAGCGACTACGCGGCGTACGCCTTCGCGAACAAGAATCGTCGCCTGCTCGGGATCCCGAAGGACATCCCGTTCAAGGTCATGCCCCGCCTCCAGACGGAGAAGCTCTACTACCACCTCGCGAAGCCGAAGGCTCCAGTCCGCGAGACGCTCTTCAAGGTCTCGTGGACCGAGGAGGAACGGCAGGACGTCCGGGGTCTCCCGTCCGTGCGCCAGGTCGTCGTCGGGACGACGCTCTCCATAGATCGCGACACCAAGCGGGTGCGCTTCTGCTTGACCACCGGGCGCGACGGCGCGCGCCGCGAGCGTCGCGAGGCCTACCTGCGTAAGCTCGCCCGGCAGCGGGCCCTTGCGCTCGGCGCGGACGCGTTTGACGCCCGCGGGCTGGCCCGGCGCGACGTGATTCGGGCGGAGGTGGTCGAGGGGACGCTTCGGCTTCGGAACACCGCCCATATGCTCCACGTGGTTGGAGAGGTGTGACCGTGCCCAGGAAAGCCCTCGAGGTCTACGCGTTCAACGTCCGCTTCGGCGACGCGATCCTCGTGCGCGTGCCCGACAAGGACCGCCACGGCACCAAGACCACGCTCCGCCACATCTTGATCGACGTCGGCAACGCCCCGTCCGGCGCCCGGGACCCGAATTCGCCTCCGCAGCCGGGGCAGGCCGGCGGCGACGACACGGTCCTGACGCCCGCCGTGGACGCAATTCTGAAGGTCCTGAGCGGCGCGCCCCTCGACCTCTACGTGATGACCCACGAGCACATGGATCACGCGCAGGGCCTGCCGTCCGCGGAGAAAAACGGTCCCGCGGGCCGCAGCCTCCGCGCGATCTTGAAGCCGAAGCACGTGTGGATGACGGCCTCCGCGGAGGGCACGGCCTACTACGCGAGGCACCTGCAGGCCAAGATGGAGTTCGACCGGGCGCGCGCGGCGTACGCGGCCATTGCCGATCACCTCGCCAGCGCGGCCGCCGAGGAGAGGGCGGGACTCGGCCCGATCCTCGCCAACAACAATCCGGCGTCCACCAGCTCGTGCGTCGAGTGGCTGAAGGCCCTGGCGCCCGACGGCGCGACGCCCGCCTACCTGCATCGCGAGGTGTCCAAGACGGACCTGGCGAAGCTGCACCCGTTCGAGGAGGCGACGTTCGAGATCTGGGCGCCCGAGGAAGACACGAGCGCCTACTACGGGAGGCTGACGCCGATGGCGCTCGGCGACGGCGCCTCGGCCGCGCAGCCCGCCGGGGCGCCGGGTCCCCGCGTCGTGCCGCCTCCGGGAGTCGACACCGAGGCATTCTTACGGCTCGTGGACCTGCGCCGGAGGGGGATCCAGGAGAACCTCCTCACGATCGACAAGGCCGCCAACAACTCGAGCCTGGTCTTCTGCCTCGTGTGGCGCGGCTGGCGCCTTCTCTTCGCCGGCGACGCCGAGCAGAAGAGCTGGCAGATGATGAAGGCCAAGGGCGTCTTGAAGCCCGTCCACTTCCTGAAGGTCTCGCACCACGGAAGCGTCAACGGCACGCCCGACCCCGAGATCCTCGACCTCGTGCTGCCCCCCGTCCGCCCCGACAGGAAGAAGCGCACGGCCATCGTGAGCACCTGGGATCACACGTACGGCGGCATCCCGCACGCGCCCACCGACGACCTGATCAAGTCCCGCTGCAAAACCTTCCTGAGCACGCTGGCCCAGCGAGACAAACCGTTCGTGGTCGCGAAGTTTTTGTAATCTACGGCTTCTTGATTGCCGCGAGGGCGGCCTTGGCGCCCGCCGTCAGGTGATAGAGGTCACTCGTGCAGCCGACCATCAGCCATCCTTCCGCGAGCCTGCGGTTGACCGCCTCGGGAGTCGGCGTGTGGACGCCCGGGGCCACGCCGTGCTCCTTGGCTGATCGCAGGATGGCCTGGATCGCCTCCTCGTACTCCTTGTGCGGCGGGTCGAGCGAGGGCGCGAGCCCCATGGAGTTGCAGAGGTCGTTGGGGCCGATGAAGCAGGCGTCGATGCCGGGCACCGAGAGGATCTCGTCGATGCGCTTGACGGCGGCGATGTCCTCGATCTGGACCACGCGGAGGATCTCCTCGTTGGCCCGCTCGAAGTAGGTCTTGGGGTCCGTGTTAAAGGATAGGGCGAAGCGGCCCGAGCCGAGGCTCCGCTTGCCCTTGGGCGGATACTGGCCGTAATCCGCGACGATCTGCGCCTCCTCGCGAGTCTTGACGTTGGGCGCGACGAAGCCCCAGGCGCCCGCGTCCAGGATGCGCTTGATGCCGAGCTCGCTCACCTCGGGGATGCGCGCGAGCGGGGCCACCGGGTAGCGGCCGATGGCCTGGAACATGCCGGTCATGGTCAAGAGATCGATCGGGTTGTGCTCCGTGTCCACGGTCAGCCAGTCCCAGCCCTGCGCCGCCAGCGATTCGGCGACGATCGCGTCTCCGAGCGCCAGCCACACGCCCACCACCGGCTTACCCGCCTTGAGCTTCCGCTTCACGTCATTCGTCAGCATTTGGTCTCCCTAGGCGAACTTGAGGGATTGCTCGCGCCGGTAGGCCCGGATCGTCACCGCCATGAACAGCGCGGTGTAGCCGGCAAGCCAGGCGAGGCTCGTGAGGAGGGGTTCGGACGGGACGCCGACGGCGCTCCACGCGAGCTGACCGTAGTGGTAGGTCGGCAGGTACGGGGCGATCCGCTGGACGAACCCGGGGAGCCGGTCGAGCGGCATGAACAGGCCCGAGGCGAACGCCAGCGGGAGGAAGATCAGGTTCGCCAGCGCGGGCGCCACGTGGGGACTGGAGCTGTAGCCGATCGCGAAGCCCAGCGCGACGAAGGGCAGCGACCCCGCGAGGAGCCGTACGGTGACGTTGATCCAGACCGTGAGGTCCTGCCGGACACCACCGACGATGATGCCGTAGATGATCAGGACCACGACCGACAGCAGGGAGAACGCGAGCGCGTTCAGCACCTTTGCCAGGATGGCGATCGCCGGCGGCAGCGGCGTCGCGCGCATCAGCAGGTCGACCTTCATGCCCCGCTCGGTCGCCACGCCGATCCCGAAGCCGTAGACCATCACGCTGCCGACCGCGTAGGCGGCGAACGAGGCGAGGAGGTAGGCCCCCACGCTCACTCCGTTCGGAAAGGTGTCGCTCGCGAAGGGCAGCCCGAAGAAGGTGAAGAAGAGCACGGGGAGCGCGAGGTTCGTCAGGCTGAAGGCCGGGGTGCGCCAGCGGATGCGCAGCTCGCCGAGCGTCTGGGCGAGGAGCATCCGGAGGAGCGGGGCCATCAGGCGCGCGCCGGCCGGCGGGTAAGGCTCAGGAAGGCCTCCTCGAGGTCGGCGCCGGCGACTTCGAGATCCTGGATCTCGACGCCGCGCTCGAACAGCGCGCGCAAGACCGTCTCGGGCTCGTTGGTCAGGAAGCGCACGCGGCGGTCAGAAAGGTCGAGCGCCGTGAGCGCGAGGCCGCCGAAGGTGTCGGCGGGCAGCGGGCGCGCCACCGCGAAGCTCACGCGCTTCCCGGCGACCTTGGACATCAGCTCCCGCGGGGTGGCGTCGGCGATGACCCGGCCGTGGTCGACGACGACGATGCGGCGGGCGAGCTCCTCGGCTTCCCGGAGATAGTGGGTCGTGAACACGACCGTCTTGCCGGCGGCCGCGAGGGCCTGGATGCTCGCGACGAAGGCGCGCCGGGCCTCGATGTCCATCCCGACGGTGGGCTCGTCGAGGAAGAGGATGTCGGGGTTGCCGCAGATGGCCAGGGCGAAGTAGAGGCGCTGACGCTGGCCCCCCGAGAGCGTGGCGACGCGCGCGTCCGCCTTGTCCGTCAGGCCGGCCATGGCGACGGCCTGGTCGGCGGGCAGGGGAGAGGGGTAATAGGTGCCGAAGAGCGCGACCAGCTCGCGAACCGTGAGCACGCCGGTGGTGCCCGACTCCTGCAGCATGACGCCCGCGCGGCTCCGGGCGCGACGATCCGTCGGCGGCAGGCCGAAGAGCCGGACCTGGCCTCCCGTCGGCTGGCGCAGCCCCAGCATCAGGCTGATGGAGGTGGTCTTACCCGCGCCGTTCGGACCGAGCATGGCCATGATCTCGCCGGGCTCTATGGCCAGGCTGACGCCCCGCAGGGCCTCGACCTGCCCATAGCGCTTGCTCGCCGCGATCAGCTCGACTACAGGGCTCATGGGCGGATTCCTTACGAAAGAGGCCGTGTCTCGTTGGCCAGCGGTTGACGGGGCTTGGCGCCCGGTCCACCATCGTGCCCGATGGAGTTACGAGGCGCAACACCCATGTCCCCTGTGCCCTGACATGCTCTACGGCTTGATGGCGGACCTCGTGCTCGTCGCGCACCTGGCGTTCGTGGCCTTCGTGGCGCTCGGCGGGCTCTTGGCGTGGCGGTGGCCCCGGCTGGCCTGGATCCACATTCCGGTAGCGCTGTGGGGAGCGGCCATCTCGTACGTCGGCTTCACGTGCCCGCTCACGCCGCTCGAGAACTGGCTTCGGAAGCTCGGCGGACGGGCGGGCTATCAAGGCGGATTCATCGAGCACTACGTTACCGCCCTGCTCTATCCGGCAGGGCTCACCCGCGAGGCGCAGCTTGTGCTCGGCACGGCGGTGCTGGCGTTGAACCTCGTCGTGTACTGGCGCGTCCTTGCGGTGTCCCGCCGCGAGCGAGGGCGCGCCGCGCGCGGCTCATGAATCGGGGTCGAATTGGGGTCAGGTCTTGCATTCATACATTGCCCGCCAGACCCAACCGCGGCGGGCGACGATCTGCCGAGCCCAGATGTTGGATTGCAAGACCTGACCCCGGCGCGACGGCCACTTTCCCCTTGAGACCACGTCCCGACGTTGTCAATCGATGACCTGATCCACCCGCAGCAGCAGCGCTCGCGGGATCGTGAGCCCAAGGGCCTTGGCCGTCTTCAGGTTGATGGTCAATGCGAATTTCGAGGCCCGCTCGACCGGGATCGTGGCCGGCTTGCCGCCCTTGAGGATCTTGTCCACGAAGAATGGCGCTCGCCGCCAGAGCTCAGGAAAGTTCGCGCCGTAGACCAGCAGGCCGCCGCCCTCCGCGTATTCGGCGGACCCGGCGCCAGGCAGATGTTTCGCAGCAGAGAGTTCCCCGAGACGTCGCATGTTGGCGACGAACATCGAGTCATCGATTACGACCAGGCCATCCGCCCGCCGACGGAGAATCAGTGCAAAGGCGTCATCGAACTCATGGGGGGACCGCGCCGGCACCTCTCAAAGAGCTCCACATTCAAGGCCGTGGCCGTCTTCTTCATTGCCTCGAGGGCCACGTGATTAGCACGGCTGTCCCGATTTAGCAGGACCGCGACTCTGGCTAGACGAGGCACAGAGCCCTTGAGCATCTCCAGGCGCTTGGCCGAGATCTCCGGATCAAAAAAGGTCGATCCCGTGATGTTTCCACCGGGCTGCGCAAGGCTTGCGATGAGTCCGCCCGCCACAGCATCGCCGCCGGCCGCCATGACGATGGGGATTGTCGTTGTCGCCTCCTTGAGGACGCGGGTCCCCGCTCCGCTCGTGACAATGACGTCCGGCTGGAGGCGGATCAGTTCAGCGGCGAGGGCGGGAAGCCGATCATATCGGCCCTCCGCCCACCGGTATTCGATGACAATATTCTGGCCCTCAACGTAACCCAGGTCGCGGAATCCTTGCCGCATGGCCTCGACTTGAAGCGCGTAGCCGGCAGCGGAGGTGACTCCGAGGAGCCCGACGCGCGGGACCTTTCCCGTCACGGGCTGCGCGCCTGCGGTAAGCGGTGCGCTCACGAGAGCCAGCACAACGGCGAGTAACCTGAAGTACATTAACCAGCCCTGATACGCCGCCCCGCCCCGCTCCTTCCTCTTGTGCGTCGAACGCCGGTATTAGCTGCGGCGCGCCTTACGCGCCGTCGGCTGCATGCGTTTGTTCGGCGACCGCCTGGCCAGCACGCGACGCTTCATCTCGTCCAGTGAGATGGTCCGGCCAAGAGCGAACTCCGCCTGTGAGCGGGCGATGAGCTCGAGAAACTCGGGATGCTGGCTCAGCGCTAGTGATTCGCGATCAACGTTCTTCAACGGAACGATTGCCGCGACCGCACGATTGCCCTCGGTCAAGACGACGGTTTCGTCGCCGAATTCGGCGACGTAGTCCGCGAGTGGTCGAACAGCCGATGACAGCTTGAGCCTCTTCACAATCGCATCTCCTTGTCACCGATCACTAGTACGTTGCGACGCTCCCGCCCTACCGCAAGGATCCGAACCACTCCGCTCTCCGCCCCGGCCATCTCGGAGAAGACTCGAAGCTGGCCCACGCGTAGCTCCCACGGGGCGATCGGGTTGGGGCGTAACGGTTTCCGGTGTCGAGTCTCCTTGAGCGGCTCGTGAAGCAGTTGACGGCCGATCGCATCGAGGACCGTCGTCCGCTCCCGGGCCGTCAACACCCGAAGGCGGCGCTCAACTGACTGGGCGAACTCGACGGCGTAGGGCACGCGCCTCCCGACCTGCCTTCACTCTCTGCATTATGACCCAGAAGCCTTTGTCCCTTCGGTGGTGGCGTGCAGAAACCTGGTGACGTGCGGCAATGCGAGCCCGGCTTCCCGAAACGCGGCCATGTGGTCGAGGTTCGGCATGGCGAAAGAGGTCGCCTGAGGGATGCGCTGCGCGCACTCCCGGACCTTCGGGTAGAGCGGATCAGCATCGCCGGCGTAGAGACAGCACGGCATGGTCAT
The DNA here is from genome assembly GCA_030647435.1 of Candidatus Rokuibacteriota bacterium. Lineage (NCBI taxonomy): Bacteria > Candidatus Rokuibacteriota > Candidatus Rokuibacteriota bacterium. The sequence goes on along the minus strand of JAUSJX010000048.1, from coordinate 5,380 downwards.
CGTCGGTAGCATGTCTTCCAGCGACGGCCGATCCTGTTGCGCTGCGGCCAACGCTCGAAAGTCATTGGCGAGCAATTCCTCTCGTACCGCGAGGGGAATTGTCGCTGCATTGATCTGCAGTCGCCCGAAGAGTGCGGCCAGAAACGCCTCCGGGTCGGAGCCATCGAGCCGACTAGAGGCCGGCAACCGCTGTTCATACGGATGGGCACCGCCGATAACGAGCGCGTGGACGCGTCGCGCCGCATACTTCGCCATACCAAATCCGATCCACCCACCCATGGAATAGCCCCAATAGTGCACCTTGTCGAGGTTGAGGGTATCCAGGACGGCAAGCACGTCCCCCACACGCAAAGGCAAGGCGTACGCAGCCGGATCATGTGGTTTGTCGCTCGCCCCATGTCCACGCGCATCCACGAGGATGACTTGATAGTTTGGTTTTAGCGCATCGACGTAGCCAAGCAAATACCACCGCTTCAGATTTCCGGTGAACCCATGCTGTAGCACGAGCGGCGGTCCTTCCCCTTCGACTTGGTAATGAATGCGAGTGCCCTGATGGTTAGCGTATGGCATATCTCTTCCTCCCTCGCATCAGCTTACCAACGATACCTGCTCTAAATGAGGACGAAGCCTAACTAGAATTCGACCACTGGATGGACCGATCTGCGTCATACGGCGACCCCTGTGACCTCCTGCAGCGTATCGCGACTTGGAGCCGACCCGACGATGGGGCACATCGACGTTTCGAACCCGCCGTTTGTGGTCGTAGGGACCGACCTGCCCGAGTCGAGATAGACGGCGACGGGACGCAGTGTATCCCGATGCGGATAGCTCCCAAGGCCGCGAGTGGAATCATGGACCGAACATCCGATCCGCTGGGCTTCTCACCGCGGCCGGCCCGCGATTCAGGACGTGGGTGTAGATCATCATGGTGTTCACGTCCTGGTGCCCAAGCAACTCCCGCCATCACCGGCATTCTGCTCCCTGTGGCCGGGGAGTATAGGGACCCGCCGCACGTTCCGCAAGGCGCCGGCTGGATGTGCTTGAGGCATCGACGATCAGAGAAGCCGGGGGCGCGAGGCGGCGGTCAGAAACACTTCGTAGGAAAACTGCGGCGTCCACCGGTCGCTCTCGATTCCGTCAAGCCGGTCCAGGATGATCCGGCCGAGCAGGGAGCCGAACTTGAACCCGTGGCCTGATCCGGCGGTCGCGAGAAAGACGCCGGGCATCCCGGGGTGGAAGTCGAGCAGGAAGTCGTTGCTCGTGGAGAGATTGTACATGCAGCTCTCGTACGTGACGCGGTAGTCGCCGGGGTCGAGACCGAACCAGTTGCGCAGGAACTCTCCGGCCGCCTCGACGAATCCGGCTGGTGTCGTTCGCCGGTCGAAGTCGGGATCGTCGATGGGATCGGTGACGAGATGCCGCGCCAGCTTGAGGCCCACGCGGCCGGGCTCGGCGGGGAAGCCGTAGAAGCCCGTGTCGGCTCCCGAGTACGGGACGAACGCAGGGCGGCAGAACGCCGCCGGGACGCCTTCGAGGTACATGATGCCCTGCTGGCACTGCCAGAGGGCCCGCCCCAGCTCGGGAAAGAGGCGCTTCGACCAGCCGCCGACCGCCACGACAACCTGGGGAGCGCGATACGTCGCCGTGTCCGTCCGGACTTCGACGCAGCCGCCGCTGCGCGCAACAGCGGCGTCGTGCCCGGTGGCGAACTGGACACCGTGCTTCTCGGCCAGCTCCCTGAGCGCGGTGACGCAGTCCGTGGCGCGGAGAAAACCGGCATCCTCTTCCAGGAGGGCGCGGTGACCGCGGCGAAACTGCGGAAACTCCCGGCGCAGGCCGTCCGCGTCGAGCCAGCGGACTTTCGCGCCGCCCCGGCGGGCGTTGGCTTCGAGCGTCTCGAGATGCGCGTCGGCTGGGCCGTCGCTCACGTTCAGGTTTCCGGCGGCGACGTAGAGCTCCTTGCCCGTCTCGGCCTCGATCCGCCGCCACCCCGCCATGGCCTCGAGGGCGAGGCGGGTGTAGTGCGGGTCCAGGTACGTGGACCGGATCTTCCGCGACGGGCCGTAGGAGGCCGAGATGGGATTCGGCACGACGCGGCGATCCACGACCAGCGTCTGTCGCCTGCGGCGCGCGGCCTCGAGCGCCGTGCTGAGGCCGAAGACGCCCCCGCCGACGACGATGAGATCGAAGCTCCCTCCTGCCATCGGGGCGTCCCGGGCCGCCGACTACTTCACTGCAGCCGCGCCCGCGTCGGAGCTTTCCTGGTCCTGCTGCCCCGTTCCGCCGCCGCAACCGATCCCTCCGATTACTTGACCGCCGCGTACGATGGGCGTCCCGCCGGGCGTCGGCAGCGCCTGGCCCTGCAGCACGGTCGGCACCAGGGACCAGAACCCTCCCTGCGCCGCCAGCTCGGCCAGCTCCTTCGTCGGGCGCTTGAACGCGGCCGCGGCCACCGCCTTGGCGCGCGACGTCTCGGGCGAGAAGAATCCTGTGCCGTCGCCCCGGGCGCTGAGCACAAGGCGCCCCGCCTCGTCGACAACCGTCACGGTCATCGGGGTCCCCAGCGCCTTGGCCTTGTCCTGCGCCGCACGGACCGTCGTCTCCGCCACCTGGAGAGTCATCTGGATCATCGCGAATGTCTCCTCTCAGAGTCGAATTGGTGCTCTTCTGCGCCGCTTTCGTGTGGTCGGCCGGCTACGGGTACAGCCCGCGGATCTGGTGGGCGTCGGCGACGCGGCGGACGCCTTCCATGAGCGCAGCGGTGCGCAGGTCCACGTTATCTTTCTTCGAGACGTTCCAGACTCGCGTGAAGGCGCGCGTCATGATCTCCTGCAGACGGGCGATGATCTCGCTCTCCTTCCAGAAGAAGAACTGGAGGCCCTGGACCCACTCGAAGTAGGAGACCACGACGCCGCCCGCGTTGGCGAGGATGTCGGGGATGACGAGGACGCCGCGGCTGCGGAGGATCGCGTCGGCTTCAGGGGTGGTCGGGCCGTTGGCGCCCTCGACGATGATCTTCGCGCGGATCTTGTCGGCGTTGTCCTCGCGGATCTGGGAGCCGATGGCCGCGGGCACCAGGATGTCGCAGGGCTGCTCGAGGAGATCGTGGTTTGAGATCGCGTCGGCGCCCCGGAAGCCCACCACGCTGCCCCCTTCCTTGACGTGCTCGTCCAGCGCGCGGATGTCGAGGCCCTGGCTGTTCCAGACGCCGCCTTTGAAGTCGCTGATGCCCTGGATCACGGCGCCGTCGCGCCAGAGCATGCGCGCCGCGACGCCGCCGACGTTGCCGAAGCCCTGGATGACGACCTTCTTGCCCTTGAGCTCCTCGCCCAGGCTGTGGGTCGCCTGGTAGAGCACGTAGACGATGCCGCGCCCCGTGGCCTCGCGCCGGCCGGCCGAGCCGCCGACCAGGATCGGCTTGCCCGTGACCACGCCCGGCACGCTCCTGCCCTGGGTCATGGAGTAGGTGTCCATCATCCAGGCCATGGTCTGCTCGTCGGTGCCGAGGTCGGGCGCCGGGATGTCGAGGTCGGGACCGATGAACAGCATGATCTCGGCCGTGTACCGGCGCGTGAGCGATTCGAGCTCCCGCTTGGACATGCCGCGCGGGGTGCACCGGACTCCACCTTTCGCGCCACCGTACGGAAGGCCCATGAGCGAGCACTTCCAGGTCATCAGCATGGCGAGCGCCGTCACCTCGCCCATGTTGACGTCGGCGTCGTAGCGCAGGCCGCCCTTGGTCGGGCCGAGGGCCGTGTCGTGATGGACCCGGTAGCCCATGAAGACTTCCGTGCGCCCGTCGTCCATCCGCACCGGGATCGACACCACGAGCGCGCGCCGCGGGTAGCGAAGCCGGATATGGATGTCGTGGTCGAGATGGAGACGCTCCGCGACCTGATCGAGCTGGGCGACAGCGGTGCGGTGCATCTCGGATTCGAACTCGGGCATGTCGGCCATCAGGCGGACTCCTTCGCGCGCTGCCGGAGCACGGCCAGCGTGCGGCCTTCGAGCGGGTAGGGCTCGCCGCCTTTGAAGAGCCGCCCTTCGAGGACGGGCTCCCAGTCGCGCGTGTCGAGGCAGGGCTCCCACTCGATGCGCGGCTGGTGGTTCGGCAGGACGAAGGGCACGGCCGCGTCGTGGGCGTTCAGCAGGATGAGGAAGGTGTCGTCCCGCACCGGCAGCCCGTCGTCGTCGACCTCCTCGATGGCGTCGCCGGCCAGGTGGAGGCCGAGGCAGCGGCTGTGCCCGTTGCTCCACTCCTCGTCGGTCATCTCGGTGCCGTCGGGTCTCAACCAAGAGAGGTCCTTGACGGCCGAGCCGTGGATACGCCGCCCCTGGAAGAAGCGGCGGCGCTGGAACACGGGGTGGTCGAGCCGGAGACGAATCAGCCGCCGCGTGAAGTCGAGCAGGCGGGCGGCCGAGCCCATCGGCGGCCACGCGAACCAGGACGTGTCGTTGTCCTGGCAGTAGGCGTTGTTGTTGCCGCGCTGGGTGCGGGCGATCTCGTCGCCGCCCGACAGCATCGGGACTCCTTGCGAGAGGAGGAGCGTGGCGAGGATGTTGCGCTGGTGACGCTCGCGGAGCGCCCGCACGTCCGCGTCGTCGGTCGGCCCCTCGACACCGCAGTTCCAGGAGAAGTTCTCGTCGCTGCCATCGCGGTTTTCTTCCCCGTTGGCGTCGTTCCGCTTCGTCGTGTAGGCGACCAGGTCGGCCAGGGTGAAGCCGTCGTGCGCCGTGACGAAGTTGATGCTGGCCGAGGGGCGCCGGCCGCCTTGCTCGTAAAGGTCGCTCGAGCCGGTCAGGCGATAGGCGAGCTCGCCGACCTGGCCCCAGTCGCCCTTCCAGTAGCGGCGGATGGTGTCACGGTACTTCCCGTTCCACTCGGCCCAGCCCGGCGGGAAGTTGCCGACCTGGTAGCCGCCCTCGCCGACGTCCCACGGCTCCGCGATCAGCTTCACCTGGGACAGGACCGGGTCCTGGTGGATGATGTCGAAGAAGGCCGAGAGCCGGTCGACCTCGTGGAACTCGCGCGCGAGCGCCGATGCGAGATCGAAGCGAAAGCCGTCGACGTGGCACTCGAGCACGAAGTAGCGCAGCGAGTCCATGATCAGCCGCAGCACCGAAGGGTGCACGGGGTTGAGCGAGTTGCCCGTCCCCGTGTAGTCCATGTAGTGGCGGGGGTCGTCGGGGAGCGTGCGGTAGTAGGAGAGGTTGTCGATCCCCTTGAAGGCGAGCAGCGGCCCGAGGTGGTTCCCCTCCGCGGTGTGGTTGTAGACGACGTCGAGGATCACCTCGATCCCGGCGCGGTGGAGCGCCTTTACGAGCCCCTTGAACTCCTTCACCTGGGCGCCGGCTGCGCCGGTCGCCGCGTACTCGGAGT